>JAHECH010000142.1 GCA_024641835.1 Deltaproteobacteria bacterium | reverse complement strand
GCTTTTTGGCAATTATGAACAACAGCGAAAGGCATGGGAGACAGGACCTGGAAGGGCGGTCATTGCTCGGGTGGAGCAGAAGCTGGGTGTCAAGTTACTCTGCCGCCTTCCCAATGGCCCGGCCTGCCTGTTCACGACAGACAAGAAGGTGCAAGACATAGAGGGGTTCAAGGGGCTCAAGGCCAGGCTGCTCTCAGTATCAGAAAAGCCTTATTGGGACGCTCTGGGGGCGAGCACTGTGTCGATGGGCACAGAACAGGTTTATACGGCCTTGCAGCAAGGCATGATCAATGCCGTCTGGACGGTGCCATCTGCCATCAAGGCATATAGCTGGTGGGATGTTGTTAAGTTTGCGACCTTGCCCTACACGGCCTACCCGGACTCCCTCTTGGTCGTAAACGCCAAGTGGTGGGATAGTCTTCCCCAGGATATCAAAGACATCCTATTGAAGAGGGTTGTCCCAACCATCGAAAAGGAATCAACGGATTTTGTGATGGACGATGCAAGAGCCGGTCTTGACGAATTCGTGAAACAGAAGGGAGGTACGGTTGTAACGCTGAGCCCACAGGACGTCAAGACACTCAAAGAGATGTGTGTTGAGAAAGTCTACCCTCCTCTGGTGACAAAATACGACCCGGCATTCTGGAGTGCCATCGTTGCACAGCAGGGCTTGAAGAAATAGGGAGCCTTTTCATCAGAAAGGTCGGGGGGGGGAAGATGGACTGCTGGAGCAGAGTGAGTCATTTCATCGAGAAGGGGTTGGTGGCAGTGGCCTGCATCATACTGGCCGGAACCACCCTAAGCCTTTCGGCTGAAGCGCTGGTAAGAACGTTTTTCAGTCGCACATGGGGGTTGATGGAGGAGTTGCCGTCTCTTTTCATGCCCTATCTGGTCTTCCTCCTCCTGGGGGTAGCGTTGAAACGCAATCTTCATGTTTCGGTCGATTTGCTGCCATCCTTTCTCAAAGGGCGGGCCAAGGCCGTGCTCGATGCGATCATCTATCTCGCGACTGGTGTAGGATCCTGCTTACTCTTCTATGGTGCCATGCTTGGGGTAAAGGGATTCTACCAGATGGGATTCAGAACGACCACCGAGATAGCCTTTCCTATATGGATTTTCTATCTCTCACTGGTCGTGGGCTATGGACTTCTGGTTTTTTTCGCTGCGGAGATGTTCGTGAAATCGATCCTCTCTTTGGCCATAGATTTGCGCCTCTCCAGAAGTCAAAAGGAGAATGGCTGATGTTTGCATTTGGTGTCAGCCTTGGCTTGGCTCTGCTGGTTGCCGGAGTCCCCATCTTCCTCGGTTTTGCCCTTGGGGCGGGCATGATCTGCACCTATCATCTCAATGTTTCCTGGTTTGCCCTCTCCCAGGTCATGTTTGAGTCCACCACCAAGTACATCCTCCTCGCTATTCCTCTGTACATTTTGGCAGCTAACCTGATGGTTCAGGGGGGTCTGGCTCAGCGTCTTGCGGATGTCTTCCTCGGTTTCGTCGGCCACTGGAGAGGGGGGCTGGCGATTGCCTTGATTCTGACAGAAGGATTCTTCGGTGCCATCTCGGGGTCTATTCTGGCAAGCATTGTGACGATCGGAGCAATCTTCATCCCCCTGATGGTGGCTCGAGGTTATGACAGGGCATTTGTGGCAGCTCTGGTGGCCTCCGTGGCCGGGATCGATGCCCTGATCCCACCCAGCAATGCTGCGATTATCTACTGTGCGATTACGGGGGCTTCCGTATCCGATGCCTTTGCTGCAGGGCTTCTGCCCGGCATTTTCCAAATGTTCGTCCTGATGGGAGTCTGCCGGGTTGTGTGCCGAGACATGGCGCCGGGGAAAAAATCTTCCTGGCGGGAGAGGTGGTCCATGACCTGCCGGGGCGGCACGGCTCTTTTAATGCCTATGGTCATCCTGGGTGGTATCTACAGCGGCACCTTCACCCCTACCGAAGCAGCTGCTGTCGCCTGTGTCTATGCAGCGGCAGTGAGCCGCTTCATTCATAAGGACCTGGATTGGTCCAAAATAGGGAAGGCGCTCACCAGCACGGCTTTGACCACCTCGGTCATCTTTGCCATTATTGCCGCCTCAAGCTTTCTTTCAGTGATCCTAGCCTACACCCGAATTCCACAGCAGATCACCGAGTCGTGCCTCCAGATGGGAGTCAGTCCAACGAGCTTGCTTTTGGCCGTGGCTGGGGCGAGCCTGATCCTTGGTACATTCTTGGAGGCGGTTCCGAACATGTATGTTACGATACCGCTGGTCTTTCCAGTAGCCTTGGCGCTCAAACTGAACTTGATGCAGCTGTATGTAGCTGCCGGGGTTTTTATTGGAATCGGGTTGTTGACCCCGCCGGTCTGTGTGGGCGCCTATACCGCAGCGTCCGTGGCACAGGTGTCACCCCAGCGTGTGCTCAGAAAATTGTACCCAACGTTCTTTTTGGTCTTGGTTAGCTGCGGACTGTTATACATCTTTGTGCCGGCCTTCTCCAATTGGTTGCCGAGCATTTTGGCTCGGTAGAGGACGATACCCATGAACCACCAAGAAAAGATGAAGCTTTTTCAGGAAAAGAAAAGGCACCATCTTGCCATGGGCGGAGAGAAAAAGCTGAAAGCGCGTAAAGCAGAGGGCAGGCTTAACGCGCGAGAAAGACTTGATTACTTATTTGACCCGGGCACCTTTCTTGAACTAGGGCTTTTCGCTCATTCTGCCCTGCCTGGGATGGAAGAGCGCACGCCCGCAGACGGCAAGATTATAGGATATGGGCTGGTTGAGGGAAGACCGGTAGGCGTCGTTGCAAATGATATGACCGTCATGGGCGCTTCCAGCTCAGTGACCAACATGAAAAAGATCGAATACATGCGATCCGTCTCCTGCGAAAAGGGTATGCCTCTCGTGTTTCTGGGAGAATCCGCGGGAGCCCGCATTCCCGACTGCATGGGGTCCGAGGGTATGGCGCATGGGGGCCAGAACACAAGCCAGTATCGCAGGCTCCGAGAGTCTCCCTGGGTTTCCGTCCTTCTCGGTCCCTGCTACGGCAGCTCTGCCTGGTACTCGGCCATGTCTGACATCACGGTCATGCTGAAGGGGGCACTCATGGCCGTCTCCAGCCCTAAGGTGACCTCCCTGGCCGTCGGCGAGGAAACTCCGCCCGAGGAACTGGGAGGGTGGAAGTTGCACGCAGAGGTGACGGGTCTGGTCGATGCCGTGGGAGAGACGGAAGAGGAATGCATGGACCTGGCAAAGAGGCTGCTCTCCTACCTACCCTCTCATGCCGGGGAGTGCCCGCCCAGAGTGGACGTGCCCCAAGGATCCGGTAAGGAGATGGCTCATATCCTCGATCTTATCCCTCAGAAACCATCCCGCACCTACGACATGAAGAATATTCTGAAAACCATCGTAGATGGCGGTCAGATCCTGGAACTCAAAGCACACTTCGGCAGACCCTGTATTACCGCCTTTGCAAGGCTCGACGGCCACGCCGTCGGAATCGTCGCCAACAACCCCTTGTTTGGAGCCGGTGCACTGGATGCAGGCTGCTGCGAGAAGGTCACCAGTTTCCTGGTCCTCTGCGATTCCTTCAACATCCCCATCATCACCCTTGTCGACACACCCGGCTTTCTTGTGGGCAAAGAGGGAGAGCGACGAAAAATAACAGGAAAGATCATCAACTGGATGAACGCTCTGTCATCAGTGACGGTGCCGAAAGTCACAGTCGTGATTCGGAAAATATACGGCCAGGCTTATCTCAACATGGGCGGCGGCAAGTACTCCGATGTCTTCGTGGCCTGGCCCACCGCGGAGATCAGCTTCATGGGCATGGAGCCTGCGGTCAACGTGGTGTTCGGCGTGAAAAAGGAGGATAATCCCGACAAGTTTCAGGAACTGCTTGTACAGATGGCCAAAGACACGGAACCATGGGGAGCCGCCGGCATCTTTGGGGTCAACGAGATCATCGAACCAGCCCAGACTCGAGATTTTCTCATCCGGATGCTGGACTTCCACCGGAATCGAAGGCGAGGAGGAATCAGCCGGCACCTGTTGAACAACTGGCCAACCTCCTATTAGGTACTTCGCTGGAGGCACCCAAAACTCATCTGCCCTTGAACCGCGGGGCTCTTTTTTCCATGAAGGCTTTTACACCTTCCTGGGCATCCTCCGTATCGCCGACGATCCGTCTCAGAAGGCCTTCCAGCCGCAACCCTTGATCAAGGGGGAGGTCGTAGCTTTTGAGAAGGGCCTCCTTGACGGCCCGAAGGGCCAGTGGCGCATTATTGCTTATGGTCTCCGCCACGGAAAGGACCGTTTTCATAAGATCATGGGAGGGAACGACGCGATTCACCAGCCCTATCTCGAGGGCCTTTGCAGCCCCAAATCGTTCCCCGGTGAAGAGAATCTCGGCAGCAAGGTTGTAAGGCAGTGTCCTTGGCAGACGCTGGGTGGCGCCCATGCCGGGGAATATGCCCAGCCGAATTTCGGGCTGGCCGAACATGGCATTTTCAGAGGCGACCCGGATGTCGGCAAGCAGGGCAAGCTCAAGCCCTCCTCCAAGACAGTGACCGTTGATCGCCGCGATCACCGGCTTGAAGAGCTCGGCACCCCGCATGGGCAACCTGAAGGAACCATCCCAGAATGAGGTGATGTGGACATCTCCCTTGAGTTCCTTCTCTTTTAGATCGGCTCCCACACAGAAGGCCTTTTCTCCTGCCCCTGTGATGATCAGGACGGACATGCCGGGATCCTCTGCGAAATCGACCCATGCATCGAAAAGCGCCTGGGCAAGTTGACGGTTGATGGCATTCATCACGTCGGGCCTATTCAACGTAATCGTTGCGATCTTATCTTTCTTCTCATAAAGCAAGACCATCTTCGCTCCTCCAGCTAGACTCAACCCCAGGATTTAGACATAGTATGTCGGAAATTTGTCGACATACTATGTTAAAAATGCTACTTTTTCATCATTAACCATCTTTACGGCAACTGAATTCTCTTTCAAGAGTTCAACCGCAATGATCGAAACGATCAGAAAGAAAATATCTCAAGAGGAGTTCGACTACCAGACGCTCCTCGTCGCCCTCAAAGATTACGCTCACCCCAGGGACAAGATTTCTGATCTCCTCAACAAGGGTATCATCATTCGTGTCAAAAAGGGACTCTATGTTTTTGGCGACGGCGACCGCCATATGCCCTATTCCACCGAGGTCCTGGCAAATCTCATCTACGGACCGTCCTACATATCTCTAGACTATGCCTTGCAGCATTATGGCCTGATCCCGGAGCGTGTGGAGGGCGTAACCTCCGTAACGACTGGCCGGTCGCGCAAGTTTTCAACGCCCGTTGGGCTATTTACTTATCGAATGATTCCCCTTCACGCCTTTCAGATCGGGATGGATCGGATAGAGATCGGTGATGGAAGAGCCTTCCTGATAGCTACTCCGGAGAAGGCTCTTGCCGACAAGATCTACGAAGACCGGGGTACGGGGCTTCAGACACAGAAGGAATTGGGTGATTATCTTGAGAGAAACCTTCGTGTTGACCTGGCGGCACTGCGGGACATGAATCCGGATAATCTGGAAGCCATTGCCGGCCGGTATCGGTCGCAGAAGATTAGAGCACTTGGCAGACTGGTCCGACGCATGCGCCGCGGCCTGGGAGAGAAGAAGTCACATGCATGACGCCATTGCGAAGATGATCTCCAGATATGATTGCCATGGGCTTAATGATTACATCAATGCATTGCGGGAAATACTGCAGGAGATTGCATTACTCGGGCTGTGGCGTTCCAAGTTTTTCGAAAAGGCGGCCTGTTATGGCGGTACCGCATTGCGAATTCTTTATGGTTTGGATCGATTTTCCGAAGACATTGATTTTTCCTTACTCGAGCCATCAACGGATTTCGACCTTGCCGGGTATTCAGCATTCGTCCAGAAGGAGATGGAGGGATTTGGCTTTGATGTTCACGTTGAAAGGGTCAATAAAGCAATACAGACACCGATCCAATCCGCTTTTTTGAAAGCAGATACGCGAAATCAGCTGCTCACCATTGAAGCAGGGAAAGATATCCTGCGGGCGCTGCCGAAGGGGAAGATACTCAAGGTGAAGATGGAAGTCGATACGAATCCGCCTCCAGGTTTTGGCACTGAGACCCGATTTCTCCTGCAGCCCATACCTTTTGCGGTCCGTTCTTTTGTACTTCCGGACCTCTTCGCCGGGAAAATGCACGCGATTCTTTGCAGGACATGGAAAAGTAGGGTTAAGGGAAGAGACTGGTATGACCTCATCTGGTACGCAGCCAATCATCCGGAGCTACATCTGAGTCATCTTGAGGAGCGCATGCGCCAAACAGGTCACTGGAAAGGCGATGAACCACTGACCCCTGAGAACTTCAAGGAACTCCTGACTAATGCAGTGAGCAAGTTAGACGTGAACCAGGCCCGCAAGGAGGTGGAGGTTTTTGTAAAAAACCCTGAAAACCTCTCCATCTGGTCCTGCGATTTTTTCCTTGACGTTGCCTCGAGGATTAGGGTTGTGTAGTCAGGCTCCTTCAGAAAACTGATCCCCTGATTCTTGCTAGAAGGGAAACAATGCCTCGCTACATCATCTGCTGGCTTGGAAAGCCGTGCCTCTTGCGATGCCAGCCGAGGTACTCGGGTTCTGGCCAGTACTTAGGCTCGCTTGGCAGAAAAATCCTTCGACCCACAAAATCCGCGAGGCGTTGGCCTGGAACTCCATCTTCTATGAACTTTTCTCTGTTCACAAGCACCCTGTAATCATCACTTAGCGACCAGAGTCCGCGATCAAATTGCCAATGAGCATTTTTGGAAAGTGCTATTCCATTACGGGGATCATTGTTGCGGGAGTCACGGAATTCATGAATATGCGCTGCATCCACGATGCTCTCCATTTCAAGCGTGGTCATCCGGTACCCCGTTAGACCACAGGTATATTTGTAGGCAAGAACGACTACCTCGATTCGGAAGCGAGCATCGCGTCCTGTCTGAACGCTCTTTCTGTAAACTTCTTCGTTTTCCCGAATCTCCGGCGCGGCAGGTTTGATCTGAAGCATGCTCCGCAGGGCCACTCTCTCTTCTGGAAGGAAATACGGTTCAGTCTCAATCAACACTCTTCGCGCCCGGTCACGAAATCTCTGATCAGAGAGACACTCAAAGAAGCTCGGATCAAACCTGATCATTTTTGTCAGTTTCTTATCTTGGGAAGGATCACCTTGTGCCGTCAGCGGTTGCCACATTCCGGATGACCCAAGGTGGTGGAACGGCAATCGAACTTCAGGTGGCTGCTTGCGCCGCTGCGCTACAACAGACCAAAACACGCTGAACCTGAACGCAATATCTGCAGAGAGTGCAACTTCACGGCTTTCAATCTCGCCCTTCTCTAGCATCTCCATGATGACCAACAAGAGAAGTGGCTTGTGGGGCGCAGGATTTCCTCGTGCACGGTCAATCCGCAGGGTGGCGAGTTTGTGTAGCCAGTACTTTTGATCTCTGACCATCTTGTCAGTGGATAGTGGAAGTTTCTTTTTGAACTGCGCTTGTATGGAGGTCATCCTTCAGGATATTGAGAAGATCGTCCGGCAGGCCGTGGGCCCGGTGACTTTCGCTGTATTCCTCGACCTTGGCGAGCATGCGTCGCAACGTGTCAGCGCGCACGCCGAATTCCCGGGCGACTTCCTCTTCCATTTGCCTGAGGCGGTTCAGTTCGTTGAGGTCAGTATTCATGACGATACCTCTTTGTTTGTTGACAATCCGGGCGACACCCCGGCCGTCGTCAGGGTCACGCGCCGCTTTCCACAACTGTTGAATCAAAAGAAGCTCTTCGGGCGTAACGAGCGTCAAACCGATTTCTTCCTGGAGCTTGAGCAGGCGTTTCAAAAGTTCCCGGCGGCCTTTGATCAGAAGCGGTCCTGGGCCTTCGTTGCCGTTCATCCGCCGGCTGTCGCGCCAGCCTTTGTCGGGGTTGCGGAATTCAAGAAGCGTTTCGCGGAACTCAATGAGATGTTCCATGCGTTCATCGCCAGCGGCTAACAGGCCTTCACTGGCTTTGTCGCGCTCGACGACGGTGCAAGTCCAGCAGCCGAAGCGGGAATTTCCGCAGGATGGGGTGCTGGTATCAATTTGCACTGGGCATTCGCCGTTGGAAGCATTGGCGTAGAGCTTGTACAGCGGTCGGTTATTGCCGCCCCAAGGATTAGGCTTTTGAAGAAGATATGCCCAGACTTCCTCGGTAGTCAGAAACTCGATCGGGTTGGACACCCAGACGCGCGGGAGATCAGGGTGGCGATGCAGGCTATTGCGTTTTGCTCGGCCGGCCATGGTCTGCGCCCTGCTGGCACTTTCCTCCCTGCGCGCTCCCAGGTGTAGGATTGCCTCCACCCAGTGACCGAGTCGCTGGTTCACGAACGCATTTACGGGATCTATCTTGAGGCGCTGAGTGCACCAACGGAAGCTGCGGTTAGGGGGCGGATAGCCACGGCCGATGATGTTCACCCAGAACGATTGCTCGGGCGGGGGCTTGAGAAGGTTGACCTCGATATTGAGGTCATTCTGCT
>JAHECH010000141.1 GCA_024641835.1 Deltaproteobacteria bacterium | reverse complement strand
TGACCGACTTCGGCGTCGCCTCCAGCCGGACAACCCTCATTCTCTCCCTGTCGAGCATCTCATCTGCTTCGGGCTTGATTTCTGTTTTCCAGTACTCACTCTCATAGACTTGCTTATAAAGCCGTTCTGCCTCCTCCTCATTCTCGAACCGGCGCATCCATACGTATAGGTCCGGTTCGTCCAAAGCCACAAAACTGCCGACAGCCACCATGCCTTTGGACATCTGGAAGGGAATGATTTTCTCCTCCATCAGCTTGACCCAGAGTGCTCGTTTTCCCTCCTTAATACGATACTCACGAAGCTCGAAAAACATGTTTTATCCCTCCTGAAATGGCGCAACTCCCCCTTGGGGACCAGTTCGCTTTGAAAAGAATAGCCGTGTTTGTCTTAATAAACCAACATATGAGGAAAAGGGAAGCACTTTTGTGATTGGGGGAAGCCGGCGCCCACCGCCCCTCTGGAGTGTGGTGACCTAAGGACACGCGGGGGACTTTTATTCACGGAGACAGGGAACGAAATGCCAGAAGACAGGAGATGTAAGCAACGAGGATAGAATCAGGAAAGCGATCTTTTTAATCCGAGCTTCTCCTGCAATGATGCCACCGTATCCAGGATCATATCAGGGTTTTCAGCTTTCAGAATAGGGCAGCTGTCAAATCCTGTCAGCACGCCAACAGTCCTCATACCTGCCGACTTTCCAGCCCTTATGTCTACACGCATGTCACCCACATACACGCATTCCCCCGGAGGGACGCCCAACCTTGCGGCACATTCGAGGAGCGGCTCCGGCGCAGGCTTCCTCTTCTGCACATCGTCGGCGGCAACAACGGCACCTAAAAGGCGATCTATGCCAGATTTTCTCAGGGGGTGCAGCTTCACATCCAGCTGTCTCGAGTTGGTGGAAGTGACCAGCCCGATTTTCACCCCTGCACTGGAGAGCACCCTCAAGAACTCATCCGCACCTGCAATCAGCTCAGCCCTCTCGAGGAAAAGGGGGGGTGAAATCTTATGGATGACGTCCCGGACCTTTGGGAGAATTGCTTCCTTGTGAGTTCTTATTTCCTCTGGGAGCACCATATCCCAGTTGAACTCACCATCTGCCGCTGCCTCTACGAGCAATTCCCTTGAAACCATGGGAAAGCGGAACTCCTGAAATACCTCATCAAGGATGATGAAGAAGATTTCTTTTGTATCAAGCAGAGTTCCATCAAGATCGAAAATCACAGCCTTTATCCTGAATCCGGGATCATCCTTTTTTTTCTTAAGATAGAGCATCAGTTCAGGCCGGCTCCTTTTCGTGAACAGAGGCTTCCACAATGAGAGTCACCTCATCCCCATCCCTAAGATTGAGCGCATCCTTCAGGCTCACAGGGGCAATCACCTCAATGATTGCTTTCCCATGAATCCTCACATCCTCGCTGGGCATTACTAGGGCCCCGGATACATGACCTACGGAAAGGGACAAGACCCTGGCCTGGCACCATGAAGAATCGGGCGGAACAAGCTCTGTCATGGCATGCTTTTCAATCTCATGGAGGACAGTCAGGCTCTCAGGGGTCAGCTCAATGTTCAGGGTTCCAGGGTAGGGTTTGAATCTCAGTTTTTGCAGACACTCCTCCTGCACCCAGTCAAGCTGGGTAAAATAAGCCGCTTTCTTGGCGCCACTCATGATCCTTCCGGTGAGTACCACCCTCTTCCCCATTGCGGGATTCCCCTTTGCCCTGCTCTCGAGCTCACATTTGAAACCACTTTCCCTTCTGAAAGTCATCAGGCGATCTGGGAAGCGGCCCCTTGATCATGGAATTGAGCATCGTCACAAGTTCATGATTCTCACCAAGGGCGAGAATGAGAGATTTAGATGCCCTACCAAGGGTCTGGTCAATAAAATGCTGCACCGAACCGAGCACTTCACGCGGAAGAAGCCCATAGGCGGTCTTCAAGTTGCCCACCCAGTTGGGCAGTGCATCCATGTCCATATCTTTTCTGCGATAGACATAACCTTCAAGAGCACCTGCCGAGGCGGCGAATTCATATGTCTTTTTGAAAGGATCCATAAGCCCTCCTTTGATCACCTTTCGCTTCAGGTCACTTCGCCTTGCGGACAAGATTCCTCATCGCCTCACCATAAGGGCTGTACGCTTAACGTTTAACATATCTCAGGAGCCATTACTATGGATGATGGGTGACTTCCCTGTATTTACAGGGGTTTTCCCTTGACGGAACACCTCTTCACATCCATCAAAAGCGCTTATCTAGAAAGTGAAAACCTTGTATTCGGGGCTGACCATCATGCCCACAAGCACAGGGGCGCCGGAGACCTGGGCTCCATTGATCAGTTCATCGGGCGGGATCAATCGCTTGTCGAGACAAGCTTTGCAGACATGGATGGGAGCCTTGCTCTCCACGAGTTTGTCCAGCAGATCCTTCATGTGTTCCCCGGTGCTGGACCGGATGCCTTCTGCCATGCCCAGCTGCGCCCAATGCACGGCGTCATCAATGAGAAAGATTTCAACATGATGTCCTTGTTCTGCAGCGATTGAAGCGAATTGGAGTGCCCTTGTGGCACCGCCCGACTTTTCAAATCCTTTGGATATGACAAAACAAAGCTTCTGTGCCATAACAATCTCCTTTCTTTTTTCACTTTTCGCGGTGAACCAGTCCTGCCATAAGCCTATGTCAAAAGTTAATTATTGCATCTTAGATGTCACATGGCTAGAGCCCTATTTTCGAATCTCATCTCGATAGCAGGTAGATCCCATTTGGGCAGCAGTCCGCTGGCATCTGATCCCAACAACGCTTTCCTCAAAAACCCGCACGCCGTCGAAGGTTGGAATATCGGGACGTTTCACGGTTGACACACAAAGCTCACCTCTTTATACTTCGCATTCAACTTGATCGTATTCGTCAAGCGATTTAGTTGGATTGATCTTCCCCCGGCCCAGGGTGGCTCCGGGCACGAATAGCTACACGATCACGACTCCTTTCTTCTGGAATGGCATTTCTGCGCTGATGAAAAAGCTCCCGGATCCTACTGGGTCATTGAAGGCATCCGGCAGGTAGAAGGCTAACCTCGGGTGTGGGTTCTTGGGGGGGGCCCCTTTGGTGCCTGCGGGCGATGCGGCTATAGCGCTCTGAAAAGCCTTCTGAGACAAAAGAGAAAGCCCTTATTTGTTCAGCTACCGATAGTTGCTTGCCGGGTAGGGTGACAAATCACGGAAGGGGGTGTTGTCATGAAACCAGAGAGAGAGTTAGGGAGAGAGTTGAGGGTAACCTTGAGCAGAAGATCCATCAACGTCGATCTACCGATCGATGATGACGAGCTTGTGGACTGCGTGTTCTTGGGACTAGCGGCCTATGTGAAAAAGGGTTTCCCTATCAAAGTGAAACAGGCTTATGCGACGTTCTCCGGCACACAGGAAGTGCTTTCCAAAGTTTATTCCACCCCTCAGCAAGTGGTGGATTGGAGAAAAGAGCTTAAATCACTCTCTAGTGCCCTGCTCAAACGTTAACGAATCGGGAGTGACGAGCTGGTATTGTTCTCAATTGTTCCCTCCCTTCTTCATTCTTGTCGAAAAGAACCCTTTTCTCTCGCAGAGTCATCTATCAAAAACGACCTCTTCACGGTAAAGTGATCTGAGTTTAGCAAAGCCTCTTGGCCAACGAAAAAGCAAACCTGTTTCTTTTTCGTTGGCCCGGCTTTGGGGTCCCTGATAGAATCTCTCCCACCGGCCCTGATCTTTTCACCTGAACCACGCTGGTCTCCGGAGCCTGAGTACTCATTCGAATGATCAAGGGACGCGGGGGTTTTCATTGATTCCTTATCAGGCGAAGGGAAGACCATTCTTTTCAGAAGGGAGGAAGACCTTGAGCAAGATGCATTACATCATCGTAGCCACCATCGCTCTTATGGCGGGTCTTGTTGGTGGGACCATGTCGGATAGGCTCATCAGGGCTGCTGAAAGCAGCCAGGAGGAGAGGGAACTAACGAGAGTGATCGTGGCGACTGAAATCCATCTGGTGGATGATCAAGGTAAGGAGAGATGGATTCTGAGGCTCTCAAAAGACGGCGAGCCTGCCATGACATTCATTAACAAAAGTGGCTGGGCTCCCATGGCCTTGGGACTGAACAAAACAGGGTCCCCGTATTACAATATGGTTCTTGAGCCTCACAACGGCGGGCCATCCTTTGTCATGCTCGACAGCGACATGAAAACCCGAGCTGCTCTGGGGCTACGAGAAAATGGTGAACCCTATTTGAGCCTTATCGATCCGAGCGGCCAGGTGCGCGCCAACTTGGGCAGCATAGATTTTAGGAATCCTTTAACGGGCAAGAAAGAAGAACGCTCCTCCTCATCCCTGGTGCTCTTTGGGGAAGACGGGAGGATCCTTTTTTCTGTTCCTCAGCTGAGCCTGCTGCCGGCTGGATCAGTAGCCCATTTCAAAGGAAGCTCGAGTCGAGTCTCGGATATTGGTTCGGTCCCCGGGAACTGAGTAATCCGGAAATCCAAATGGCCGTCAGACCGCGAGGAGGAAGCATGGTTGAAACAAGAACAGGAAGGCCGGGCATTAAACCCGGCCTTCCTGTTCGCATATGTACACGCGACCGTCCTAGTGAACATCAATCTTCTTGGTTTTGGATTCCTCTTTCTTGGGAATGACCACGGTGAGCACGCCCTCCTTGTAAGATGCCTCGATCTTCTCCTCATCCACTTCACCCGGCAGACGGAAGCTTCTTGAGAAGGAGCCATACCGTGTTTCTTTCATGTAGTAGTTGGCCTCTTTCTCTTCCTTGGTCTCTTCCTTCTTGCCGATCACGGAGATGTATCCGTTCTCAACGGTGACCGTGATATCATCTTTGCTCATGCCAGGAACATCGGCAGTGAGATGATACTTGCCGTCCCTCTCGAAGAAGTTGACAGCAGGAGTCCACTCCTCACCAAGGTCTCTTCGCCATTCAGGCCAGAGTCTGTCAAAGAAGACATCCCCAAAACCCTCGCTTCCGAAAGGAGTCATCCAAGACGGTCTTCGAATCCTTCTCTCAAGAGCGTTCATCTCGTCATAACCCCCTTTGTATCACTTGCAGCTGGTAGGCTTTCACCTGCCACCGTTTTATATACAAAATAATCACCGGAGGTCGTTTGTCAACGAGCTGTTGCCCAAATCATCCTCAATCCGGGGTGAAGTGATTTGGGCAGCAGCTCGGCAGGAAAATATCTCTGAGCTTCAGGCAGATGGATAATGTGTTGCCTTGCGGCACAAGGGAAGGGAGCCTAACCACACTTGGTGAAGCCGCAGAAATGACAGGTCATGCATCCCTCTTCGAAGCTGATCGTCTGCCCGCATTCTGGGCAGGTCTCGCCAAGAAGGCTGTTCTCATGCTTGTGACGGTGGACCGACTTTTCATGCACATACCTCTTTTCAAGAACACGGCTGATGGCATCAGGAATGGAAAGGACCAGTCCGTCCTTTGAAAAAACTGGATGCTCGCCGCAAATGCCCTTCAGTTGCTCCACGATTTTATCCACGGAAACTCCTGATCTGAGAGCGAGAGAAACAAGCCTGCCTATGGCTTCAGTCTTTGCTGTTGTCGATTTGCCGGATTTGCCGATGGTAGCAAAGACCTCAAAGGGCTTCCCATCATATTCTGTCACGGTCACATAGAGATTGCCCATGCCTGTGATTACCTTGGTGGTAAATCCTTCCAGGGTGTCAGGTCTATCTCGCACATCCGTCATGACGGGTTTGATTTCTCCGCTCTTCTCGTCGTAGCTGAGAACCTGATTCTCTTTGCTCCCATCCCGGTATATGGTGACCCCCTTGCATCCGAGCTCAAATGCCAGGTCATACACTCTCAGGACGTCCGACACGGTGGACTGCTTGGGCAAATTGACGGTTTTCGAAACCGCATTATCCGTACATTTCTGGAAAGCAGCTTGCATCCGGACATGCCATTCCGGGGTCACGTCGTGGGCGGTCACAAACACCTCTCTCACATCTCCGGGAACCCCTTCCACATTCTCGATACTCCCAACTCGGGCTATGGTGTCCATCAGCTCGGGAGAATAGAATCCTCTATCCCTGGCCAGCATTTCAAAATAAGGGTTTGTTTCGACCAGTTCGTCGTTGTCCATGACGCGCCTGATAAAGCTGATGGCAAAGAGAGGCTCTATGCCGCTTGAGCAGCCGGCAATGATGCTCAGGGTGCCTGTGGGGGCAATGGTGGTTACCGTTGCGTTTCTGAATCGGCAGTTTTCCCTGTCTTTGAAAACGCTTTGTTCATAGAACTCAAAGACGCCCCTTTCCTCTGCCAGAGCCCGCGAGGCCTCATGAGCCTCTTCCTGGATAAAGCTCATCACCCTCTCCCCAACGTCAAGGGCTTTCTCCGAGTTGTACGGAATCCAGAGCCGATACAGCATGTCTGCAAAACCCATGACTCCCAGTCCAATTTTTCGGTTGCCCCTGGCCATCTTTTGAATCTCGGGGAGCGGGTAGCTGGACATGTCTATTACGTTGTCCAGAAATCGAACCGACAACCATGCAACGTCCCTGAGCCTGCTGAAATCAATGGATGGTTTTCCATCCTGTTGGACCACAAATCGTGCTAAATTGATCGATCCTAGGTTGCAAGCTTCCATGGGGAGCAGAGGTTGCTCACCGCAGGGGTTGGTGCTCTCAATCTCGCCGAGACTGGGGGTGGGGTTATCCCGGCTGACTCGATCCAGGAAGATAACTCCAGGGTCTCCGTTTTCCCACGCCTGGTAGACCATGGCCTGATACACCTGAGTCGCATCAAGCTCACCCACCTTCTTGTTGTCCCTTGGATCTATGAGGTCGTAGTTTCTTCCCGCCTTTACAGCCTCCATGAACGCGTCCGTGATGCCTACAGAAATATTGAAGTTGTTCAGATCCCGGTTGCTCTTCTTGCACGTAATAAACTCCATGATGTCCGGGTGGTCCACCCTTAGGATGGCCATGTTCGCCCCTCTCCGCGTGCCCCCCTGCTTGACCTGCTCAGTTGCCGTATTGAAGATCTTCATGAATGAAACAGGCCCTGAAGCGATACCGCCCGTGGTTCCTACCTTGCTGTTCTTTGGCCTCAGTCTTGAAAATGAGAACCCAGTTCCTCCGCCCGACTTGTGGATCAAAGCCGCGTTCTTGAGGGCGTCAAAAATCCCCTCCATGCTGTCTTCCACGGGCAAAACGAAACAGGCTGCAAGCTGTCCAAGCCTTCGCCCTGCATTCATGAGGGTTGGCGAGTTGGGGAGGAAATCAAAATCCGTCATCATCTGGTAGAATACTTCTTCCATCTTCTTCACGTGCCCTTCGTCGGCGACATAAGCCTTTTCTGCTTGGGCGATGTGGTGGGCGACCCTTCTGAACATCTCCTCGGGCGTCTCCTGGACCTTCCCCTCCACGTCCTTCTTGAGATATCTTCTTTCCAGGACGGTTCGGGCATTATCAGACAGAATAAGCCTTTTTGCCTTGATGAACATTGAGCTGTCCAGTTTCACAGGACTGGACTTGGTGATGCCGTATTCCTTGAGTTTCTCTTCGATGATTTTCTCGAGGAGAGGGATCGTGATCCTGCGGAGGTCCATCTTCCGGATCTCTTCCCTGAGAGACCGGCTGATGTCCATGGCGAGAGCACTGTTGATGGTCATCTCCCTGGTGAGGATGTCGGAAAACAAATGATCATCCCACCTGAAGGATGAAAGATCCAGTGTCTCTTCGTCCCCAAAAAGGGTGTTCCCCTCATGAGCCATGGTGATCCTCCTGAAGATTTGACCGAATTCCTGGTTGTTTATGAACCATCTGCCCGGGAACCTGCCCGGCTCGCGCTCCTTGAAGAGGTCGCTTCTACATTATAAATATTCACTGATCAACGCTTTTCAAACCCACTTCGGGGGAAAAGCAGCATATATTGACAAATTCTTATATTAGAGCTCAATATATAGTACGTCAAGGAAATTCCTCGGAAGCCTCAAGAACAGCTTCCATTAATGATTCCGAGCATGTCCTTAATCACTCCCCACTTCTTTTACTTGAACCCGTCAGCGGGTTTTGCCTGGCCCCTCACCACATGCCCTGGCGTTCGAGATATGCCTTGATATCCGCTGACCTCAGGGGCAATAATTATTTATCGTCCTTAACTTGTAAGGGTAAGGAGGCCAATCCTTATGGAGAGGTTCAGGTCCACAAAAGCAGGGTGGGAGAACTCGCCGAATTGGTCGAAAGGCTTAAGTAAGGTCGGCAAGCGGATGTTGTCTCATCAAGAAGTCAAAGGATTTTACGACCGCTTTGGCAACAAGCAGGACTGGCAGCGGTTCTATGAGGATGTCGCAACAGAAGCGTTAATCGAGAACGGAGATTTCAACAAGGCCAACGTGGTTATGGAGTTCGGGTGTGGCACGGGCCGGTTTGCTGAGAGGCTCCTCGAAAAACATCTGCCTCTAAAGGCAAAGTACATCGGGGTCGATATCAGTGAGACAATGGTTGTGCTAGCCCGAAAACGGCTACATCGCTTTGGCCCTCGCGCGGACGTGCAGCTCAGCGACGGTCCACCTAAGCTTAACTTCGAAGCTGAGACG
>JAHECH010000140.1 GCA_024641835.1 Deltaproteobacteria bacterium | reverse complement strand
GCGACGCGTCTTCGCACCGTCTCGATCAGCTTTTTGGATAATGGCCCCCAGTTGGTTCCTCCTGAATGAGCCGCATCGTATCCTTCTCCTGCCGCCGAAGGCCGCGGATGAAAATATCGAGGCCCGGTGAACCCCTGTGCGATAAGGGAGGAACCGATCACTTTCCCTTTTGATGTGACCAGAGAACCGTCCGCTTTCTCAGGAAACAGCCCTTGCCCGATTGTCCATACTGCCATGGGGTAAAGCCCGCAGACCAAGATAGCAAGGAGGACTGTGGCGATGAGTGAAGTTCGTAATTCCTTGATAAAGCTTACCATTGCAGATTCCTCTCACGCAAGGTGGAGCAGGCTCACCCAAACATCAATCAGTTTGATTCCGATAAAGGGCGCTGCCAATCCACCGAGTCCGTATATCAGGAGATTTCTCCGCAAAAGCCTCGCAGCGCTCACAGGCCTGAAACGGACGCCGCGAAGGGCGAGCGGGATCAGGGTTATGATGATCAGAGCGTTGAAGATCACCGCACTGAGAATGGCGCTCGTTGGAGACCCAAGTCTCATGATGTTGAGGGGACTGATCATCGGGAACATGCCCACCATCATCGCGGGCAGAATGGCAAAATACTTGGCCACATCATTGGCGATACTGAAGGTCGTCAGGGCCCCTCGGGTGATCAGCATCTGTTTGCCGATCTCAACGACCTCGATGAGTTTCGTCGGATTGGAATCCAGATCCACCATGTTTCCCGCTTCCCTGGCTGCCTGCGTTCCAGTGTTCATCGCTACCCCGACATCAGCCTGCGCAAGGGCGGGCGCGTCGTTGGTGCCATCCCCCGTCATGGCGACCAGGTGTCCGGCGGCCTGTTCCTTCCTAATCAGGGACAACTTATCCTCAGGTTGGGCCTCTGCGATAAAGTCATCAACACCCGCTTCTCCCGCGATCGCAGCGGCTGTCAGCCGGTTGTCACCGGTGATCATCACCGTCTTGATACCCATTGCCCGAAAGCGTTCAAAGCGGGCTTTCAACCCTCCCTTCACGATGTCTTTCAGACGAATCACCCCGAGAACGCGGGAATTCTCAACCACCGCCAGAGGCGTCCCTCCCGAAGTGGAAATCTGGGCCACGGTATCCCGAATCTCCGGAGGGAACTCTCCGCCCACCAGCTCCTGAATCACATCGACCGCACCCTTGCGGATCTGCCTGCCGTCGATATCGACACCACTCATCCTTGTGTGGGCCGTGAAGTTGATGAACTTCGCATCGGGAAATTCCGAGAGGGAACGACCTCTCAAACCATATTGCTTGGCCAGGACCACAATGCTCCGGCCTTCCGGAGTTTCATCAGCCAGCGATGCCAACTGGGCGGCGTTTGCCAACTCCTGTACCCGGACTCCCGGTGCAGGAAGAAACTCTGCGGCCTGACGGTCTCCTAAAGTGATGGTGCCGGTCTTATCGAGAAGGAGCACGTCCACATCCCCTGCAGCCTCTACTGCCCGCCCGCTCATGGCCAATACGTTTTTCTGGACCATGCGGTCTATCCCGGCAATGCCGATGGCGCTCAGCAGCCCACCGATCGTTGTCGGGATCAGGCAGATGAGCAGAGCAACCAACACCGTGACGGAGAAGGATAAACCCAGATAGAGGCCAAAAAACTTGAGGGTGATGATGACAACCAGAAAAACGATCGTCAGGGCGGACAAAAGGATGGTCAGGGCGATCTCATTGGGCGTCTTTTGCCTGTGCGCTCCTTCGACAAGAGCGATCATATGATCCAGAAAACTCTCCCCTGGATTTGCCCTCACCTGAACCTTGATCCAGTCCGACAGGACCCTCGTCCCGCCTGTCACCGCGCTCCGGTCGCTCCCCGATTCGCGTATCACAGGAGCGGATTCTCCTGTAATGGCTGATTCGTCCACAGACGCGATGCCTTCGATGACCTCACCGTCCGCAGGAATGATTGCACCGGAGGAGACGAGAACGATATCACCCTTTCTGAGTTCCTCCGCAGGGATCCGTTCCATGGAAGCATCGTCTGAAAAACGGTTTGCCACGGTCTGGGTGCGCGTCTTTCGCAGGGCTTTCGCCTGGGCCTTGCCGCGGCCTTCAGCCATGGCCTCCGCAAAATTGGCAAAAAGAACGGTGAACCATAACCAGATGGCGACCTGGACGATGAAACCGATGGGCTCGTTTCCAGACCTGAAGAAAATGCCTACGGCAGTTATGGCGGCTCCCACTTCGGTCACAAACATGACAGGATTTCTGAGCATGGATCTGGGGTTGAGTTTTTTGAAGGCATCCAATGCAGCCTGAGTGATGATGGCGCGATCGAAGAGGGAATGCTTTTTTGCAGCCATGGAAAATATACCTCAGAAGACCATGCTCGAATGAGTCATCATAAAATGCTCCAGAACAGGTCCCAGCGAAAGAACTGGAAAGAAAGTGAGTGCCCCCACGATCAGGATTGTAGCGACCAGGAGGACAACGAACAAAATACCCGACACAGGGAAGCTTCCTCCGGTTCCAGGAACAGTTTTCTTCTTTGCCAGGTGGCCGGCAAGAGCAAGGACGGGGACCAGGAATATGAACCGGCCGATGAGCATCGCAACGCCCATGGTTGTGTCGAACCAGTAGGTATTGGTGTTTAGCCCTGCAAAGGCGCTACCGTTATTGGCTGTGGCAGACGAAAAGGCATAAAGAATCTCACTCAACCCATGAGGTCCTGTATTGTTGAGTCCTGATACCCCCCAAAAGCTTACGGCTGCCCATGCCGTGAACCCGAGAATGTCAAAGATGAGGGTCAGGATGGCGATCACGGAAACTTTTACGTCATAGGATTCGATCTTCTTCCCGAGGTACTCGGGCGTGCGACCCACCATCAGCCCCGCAAGAAAAACGGCCAAGATGACGAAGACCAGCATCCCATAGAGACCTGCGCCTACACCACCGAAGATGACTTCGCCCAACTGGATGTTGAGCAATGGGACAAGCCCACCCAGCGGGGTATAAGAATCATGCATTGAGTTGACCGCTCCGCATGACGCATCCGTGGTCACGGTGGCGAAAAGGACGGAGTCGAAAACTCCGAAGCGGGCCTCTTTCCCCTCCATGTTCCCGTCTGCAGGGTCGACACCGAGCGCGTGGAGGCGAGGGTTGCCTGACATTTCGGCCCCCCAGCAAGCAAACAGACCCAGGAGAAAGAGAATAACCATGGCCGTCCATACGGACCAGCCATGGCGCTGGTTCTTTACCATTCGCCCAAGATAGTAAGTCAACCCGCTCGGAATGAGAAAGATGGAAAGGATTTCAACAAAGTTGGATAGGGGGGTCGGGTTCTCGAAGGGATGAGCCGAGTTCGCATTCGTGTAACCCCCTCCATTCGTTCCCAACATCTTGATGGCGACCTGGGAGGCTACCGGCCCCTGGACGATGGGCTGAGCCTCCATCTTTCTCTCCTGAATGACGGAATGACCACCTGAATCCTGCTCCGGAATTTTCATGGTAGCGGGATCAACCAGAATTGCTGTCTGGTAAGGTCTGAAATTCTGGACTACTCCTTGGGAGACAAGAAAGACCGCATAAACCAGACTCAGAGGAAGAAGCACATACAGATGAAGGCGCACTATATCCTTCCAGAAATTACCCACGGTGTTAGCATTATGCCGGGCAATTCCCCTTACCAGAGCAGCCGCAACGGCAATCCCCACAGCAGCAGATTCGAAGTTGTGGAGGACAAGACCTACCATCTGTGAGAAATAGGAAAGGGTGGATTCCCCTCCATAACTTTGCCAGTTCGTGTTTGTTGTAAAGCTGACCGCCGTGTTGAACGCGAGATGATCGCTCACCGGGCCAAAATGTTGTGGATTGAGGGGCAAAAGATGCTGAAGGCGGAGGACGGCATAGGTAAAGATAGCCCCAACCAGGCTAAGGGCAAGGAGGGAAACGGCGTACTGCTTCCAGGTTTGCTCCTTCTCCGGTTTCACTCCAAGGAGCCTGTAAAAGAGTTTTTCAAGAGGACCCATGACCGGGGTGAGGATGGTTTTCTCCTGCGTCTCCAGAACCTTAAAAAAGTAGATCCCCATCGGTCTGGTGAGGAGCAAGAGTATCCCTACAAAAACAGAGAGTTGAATCCACCCGAAAAGATCCATCCGTCAACCTCATTCCTAGAACTTCTCTGGTCTGAGCACTGATAAGAAGAGATAGACAATCAGAGCCAGGCCTATGATGCCGATGATCATCTCAGTCATATCTCAATCCTTCCTCCCTCACCCCGCCCTCTCCCCAAGATCGCTGACTATCCCACATTTTTTACTGGCCACAGGGGCACTAGAAACGCCTGAGGGGCCGCGGGGGTCTCATTCCCAGTCTCTCTTCGTTTCCTCATTTTGAAAGAGACCCCCACGACCCCCAATCCGTACCCCTGTGTCCAGTAACCCCACTTATGGGTAAAACCAAGGCCAAGATTGGGGAGAGGGCGGGGTGTTTGTGTTAGATCTTCTCACAGAATTCCACGAACAGCGCGCACAGGCCGAAAAAAAGGACGAGAAGCATGATGAATAAAAGATCAGTCACCCTTCCCTCTTCTCCTCTGGGACCCGATCAGCCCTTCTTAACGTGAAGGTGAAGGTGCTTCCTTGTCCTAAACGGCTTTTCACCTTGACTGTCCCCCCATGGGCTTCCACAATGTCTTTTACGATAGCAAGTCCGAGGCCTGCCCCGGTTTCAGCACCCTGATCAGGTACCCGGAAAAACTGCTCGAAAATCCTTGAGAGATACTGCTCCGGGATTCCTTTGCCTGTATCCGAAACCGAGAAGTGAACCCGGTCTTCATCTGCTCTTGCCAGGACAGTGACTTTTCCCCCCGGCGGAGTATGCCGCAGGGCATTTGAAAGAAGATTCGCAAATACGTGGTTCATCCTTACCGTATCAGCCCACACTTCCGGCAAATCGATGGGAAGCTCTGTCCCGAGAGCCACACCCCGGTCTTTGAAATCCATTTCAAAAGGCTCCAGAGCTTCAAGAACCATGGTATGAGGAGGGACGCTGCGAAAGTTCATTTGTACCTTTCCAGATTCGATGCGGCTGATATCTAGCAGATCATTGAGGATGCTGTGTAATCTTTCGCTATCCTCCCTCGCCGCCACCAGAAGCTCCACCTGCTGGGGGGTGAGGCTTCCGACCTTCTCTTCCAGAAGTAGATGGATCGCCATGCGAACAGAAGTCAGCGGGCTCTTTAACTGGTGAGACACAGTGGAGATGATGCCTCTCTTCATCTCCTCCTGTTCTCGCTCCTGGGTCACATCTTGAAGGACCATGACAATGCCTGCTGGCTGCACATCGCTGCCAAGGATTGGGATGGCTTCCGGCCGAAAGTAATGTTCTTCTCCGTCCACGAATTGCTGGACAATCCTCTGCCCTCCCTTCATTTCTGCTGTTCGCCCCGTCCCCAGTGCCTCTGTGAAAATCTCGCCCATCCATCTGTACGGCAGGCTCCGGATCTCTTTGTCGGGCTTAAGTCCAAAGACATTTCTCGCTGTTTCTGTTGCAACCTCCACCTTTCCTCCGGGATCAACAATCGCAACCGCATCAGGCAAACTGTTGAAAGCCTGCTCTGTAGCCCTTTGAATCCTGACCAATTTCTTCTGATCGCTGCGACGGCTTTCGCGCAGGGCTGAGGCCATCTCGTTGAATGTTTTGGAAAGCTGTCCGATCTCATCCCGGGAATTGCTCTGGATGACAAGTTCGAGGTTTCCCTGCTTGATTTCTTCTGCGGAACGGATGAGACGGTTAACCGGCCGCAGAATCCACCTACCTGTAAAAAGAACAAACCCGACCGCTACGATCATCCCTGCAAGGAGGAGAATGTACATCTGCCTTTTGGCCGCAGCTGCGTTACTGCGTGCCCAATTGTTGGCATCGCTCATGTTCTTTTGGTTCACCTCGAGGATTGAGTCCGCCGTCTGTTTGATTTGCAGGAATAAGGGGAAAAGCTTGCTGAAATAGGCGTCCCGCTTTTGGCCCATAGAGGTGTCCGGCCCCTGAATTTCATGAAGGGTCTCTTTATACTGTTGGAAGAGATCTTTCAGCTGATGGGCTTTCTCTCCTTCTCCCGGAAGGGTAACGTTATTCAACTCCACCTGGAGCGCCCTCTCAAAAACGCTTTGGTTCTTCTGGATGAGCTCAGTTCCTTGTTGTTTCTCACCGAGAGAGATGAAGAGTATGCCGCTGTCCATGCGTTCCAGGGCTTCCTTCATCTCTTGGCATGCAATGACGCTACGGTAATTTTCCCGGAGAATAACATCGATGGACGACCCCAGCCGGGTGAGGTAGATGATGCTTTGAATGCCTATAATTAAGATGATCAACAACAAACCACCGAACCCCAGGGATAATTTCTGTCGAAGCCCCAGCATACTTTTTGCTCCTTTCTTCCAAACACAAAAGCAAGCTTCGTGCCCGATGATTTTTACATAACAGGTTGTATTTTCGGGGAGTTTTTAGAAGGGCCTTTGCAGTTTTCAAGAAGATAGAAAAGAAACGTTGAAAATTGCAAGCTCAAATACCGTACTTCTTCCTGCGGCGCCAGAGAGTGGCCTGATCGATTCCGAGGATGTCCGCCGCCTCCTGCAATGACTTCGTGCTTGCGAGAATTCTTCGTATGTGTTGTTCCTCGATCCTATCCAATGCAACAGGGTCACCGATATTGGGAGTTGATTCATCCTCAACTAAATTTACGGGAAGGCAGGCGATGCCGATTTGATCTGTCCGACAAAGGATGGCAGAGCGTTCAACCACATTGCTCAGCTCCCTAACGTTGCCCGGCCAGTGATATTGCCTGAGCGCTTGGAGCGCCTCTTTAGTGAAGCCACTGAAGGACCGATGGTTAATCCGGCCGTAGAATGATAATAATCTCTGCGCAAGCAGAACCACGTCATCCGGACGCTCCCGTAAGGGAGGGATTTCAATTTGGATCACATTGAGCCGATAAAAAAGGTCTTCTCGAAACCGTCCTTCCTTGACCGCTTCCTCTAAATCTACGCTGGTTGCGGCAATGACCCGTACATTGGCCTTGCGCGTTACGTAATCACCGACTCGCTCAAAATCTCTATCCTGAAGAAAACGCAGCAGCTTCGGTTGAAGGGAAAGCGGCAAATCACCGATCTCGTCCAATACGAGTGTGCCACCCTCGCAAGTCGCAATGCGGCCTGGATTGTCACGAACAGCCCCGGTGAATGCACCCTTGATATGCCCAAAAAGCTCACTCTCCAGCAGCTCAGAGGAAAAGGACGGGCAGGAAACAATGCTGATCGCTTTTGCAGCTCGATTGCTCCAGGAGTGAATGGCACGAGCGAGAACACTCTTGCCTGTTCCACTTTCCCCGCGAAGAAGCACCGTAGCGTCCGATGATGCTACCTGACGCGCCAGATTAACGGCGCGCTGCATCACAGGACTCGCGCTCGTAAAATCAGCCTCAGGGTGCGACCTTCCCAGGTCCTCCTGGAGTGCAGCAACTCTTTGTTCGAGGGTTCGCATTTCGAAAACTTTGTGGACTGCCAGCTTTACCTGGGCGGGCGTGAAAGGCTTGGGAATGTAGTCGGTCGCCCCGCGGCGCATGGCTTCCACAGCCGTGTCGATGGAAGCATAGGCCGTAATGATGATGATTTTCATCCAGGGGGAAGCGGCCAGCAAAGGAGGAATCAAGTCAAGCCCATCGTGCGTGCCGAGTCTCAAATCCACGAATACAAGTTCAAAGCTCCTTCGGGAAGCTTCCGCCAAAGCATCCTCGAAATTGCTCACAGCAATCACCTTGTGGCCTTCGGTCTCCAGGCATGAGGATAAGGTCTTGCGAATGTTGATCTCATCATCCACCACGAGGATGTTTAGCGACTGACCCTTTACAGGTTCCACCTCTGGCTCCCCTTTCGCCGAAACTACTACCCCTTGAACCGTACCGGATAACTCATAGAAAAGCAATCTATTGGTAACGTTCAAAACTGTTCACATGGGCTCACAAAAAGGGACCTCTTACAGCGAGCCGCATTTGGTGCTGTCGCCAGTTTGAGGCCCAACTGCATTGTGGAAGATGCCACGGTCCCGGTGAAGCAGCTTCCCGAGATGATTCGGAAAATCGTCCAGCTCGCAGAAAAGTATCAGCTCAACATAGGCGTGCTGGCTCACGCCGGCGACGGAAACCTTCATCCCCTCATCATGACCGACTTGAGAGACAAGGATGAAATAGGTCGAATCGACAGAGCCCTGGAAGAAATGTATGAGGCGGCCATTGCGATGGGAGGTACGCTATCGGGCGAACACGGGATCGGGATCGCCAAGAAGAGGTCCATGAAGATGGAATTCGATGAAACCGCCCTCGAACTCATGCGGGGGATCAAGCGGGTTTTTGATCCGAACAATATTCTGAATCCCGGAAGCTTTCTGTGAAACAAGTTACTACTGGGAGCATGAAACTGTCTGCGTGGCACAACTACGCGGGGCATGGGGGTTTTCTGAAGTGACTGGCGGGAGGCCGCTGTCCTTTTCGTGACTTATCCGTGGGGGAAGCCGCAGCTCCGCCGCAGGCGGAGAATGCGGAGGGGGCAGAAC
>JAHECH010000139.1 GCA_024641835.1 Deltaproteobacteria bacterium | reverse complement strand
TACAGGGGACGTGATTCAAACTCAGGGTCCGCGACACCTCGATGGACACAGATTATAGGGCCGTCAGGGTTTCTGTACTGGCTGCAGTGCACAGTGTGAACTAACGCTGCGATTTTTATGCCTTCCGTGCCCTTATGAGTTTTCCTTCAACCGTGTAGCAGAAATAGTTTATCGTGATGGCGATGACGGCAAGCACCAGGATGATGGATATAATTTTCTCCATGTAGAATGCTCCTTCCGATTTCATCAGCTCGTAACCCAAGCCACTCCTGGACGCTGCCATCTCCCCTAATATTACGCCTATGAAAGCCAAGTTGAATCCTAATCTCAGCCCTGTCATAAGAGAGGGTAAAATCGAAGGGAAAACAATCTCCTTATAAACCCGTAATGCACTCAATCTGAAAGAGCGGCCAACTTTAAGATACACCAACTTGATGTCTTTGATTGCGCCCATGGTCAGGATAATGATGGGGAATACGCCATGAAAAAAACCGAATGCAACCTTCGATTCCATGCCTAAGCCGAAAATAAAAAGAAAAATGGGGAAAAGGGTCACCTTCGGGATAGCATAGATGTTCAGGACGAAAGGCTCTGCCACTTCTCTTAAAAAACGATTCATCCCCAGGACGAAACCGACCATCAACCCTACGATGACGGCAAACAAATAGCCAAACACCACCTCTATCATTGTGTCTTTCAGATCAGAGAATAACCATCCGCTCTTTACGAGCCCGTCTTTCAACACCGAAAACGTCTTCAAAGGTGAAGGCAAAATGAGTTCTCCAAAGATGATAGAACCCAATTGCCACAACACGACCACCAGAATGGGCACTGTCATCACACCAAGGTTAATCAAGATTTCTCTCTTTCTTTTAGTGATCACCTTGGTTGCCTTCCATAAAGCCATGCTTCCATTCGCATCAATAGACTGTTGACTAGGACTGAGATGATGACAACCAGAAGCATGGAAGCATACATAATTTCTGTTTCAAATGCTGAGTAACTAAATGCCACCAAATGTCCCAGACCTTTGGTGGACAAGATGAACTCTGAAGCAATCACACCGATAATGGAATAAATGAAGCCCAGCTTTAGTCCCGTAAAAATATAGGGGGCTGATGCAGGCAAGTAGATCCACAAAAACATTTTAGATTGGGATAGCCCTAAGCTCTTTCCAACTTTAGGGAAAATTCTCTTGTCAACCTCCTCGAAGCCTATGGTCGTGCCGATAATGACAGCGACAATTGCAAACAGCCATCCCATAAAAGTAATCGACAATATGCCTATGCCGAAGAGTGCCACGATAAGGGGGTACAGGGCAAAAACAGGGATAGCATAGTAGGAAACAAGGTATGGATTGAGTATGCGCGCTAATGTCTTGAATTTCCAAAGCAGAATCCCAATGGGTAAACCGACCAGAACGGCGAGAGAAAAACTCAGAAGAATCTCCCCAAGGGTTATAAAGAAGTTGCCCCAGATTGAGGTGTCTTTTAGGAAGCGGGCCGGAATCTCGCCGGTGGCGAACAACTTCCATAGTGTGATGAACATGTCAGAAACAGGGGTTAAGGTCGATCTCCCAATAAGGCCTGTGCGGGCGATAATTTCCAGGCAGCAGGCAGCCCCCAAAAGGATTGACCACTTTGCGACCGCTATCTTACGGGATCTTTTCATCGGTCTCAGCCCTGTTCAATCACTCATGCCGTTATTCTCATCGCTTTAGTTGTCTCTTCTTTGAGTTCTTTCCAAATTTCATCGGTAATTTCGCCAAATCTTTTTGTTGAAATGGTTGAAGAACTCCTGGGTTTTGGGATGTCGATGTCGATGATCTTCCTGAAGGTACCGGGTCTCCCTGACATGACATAAACGCGATCTGAAAGAATGACCGATTCGCTGATGCTGTGGGTAATGAAGAGGATCGTCGCTCTAATTCTTTCGCAGATCCTCAGAAGCTCTTCTCCAAGTATCAGTCTCGTCTGCTCGTCCAGCGCTCCGAAGGGCTCGTCCATCAAGATGATCTCAGGATTCATGACCAAAGTCCTTGCGATGGCAACACGCTGTCTCATGCCGCCCGATAGTTCCCCTGGATAGTGATTTTCAAAGCCAGAAAGACCCACGAGTTCGATCATCTCTTTTGCCTTCGGACGCCTTTCCTTTTTACTGACCCCGTCCATCTTCAAGCCGAACTCCACATTCTCCAAGCTTGTCAACCAGGGAAAAGCGGACTCCTCCTGAAATACCATGCCTATAGAAGGATGGGGGCCTTGGACAGCCTCTCCTTTTATAAGGACTTGGCCTGAAGTGCTCTCATTGAGTCCTCCTATGATCCCAAAAAGCGTGCTTTTGCCGCATCCACTGGGGCCGATAATCGAAATAAATTCACCTCTGTTGACGATCAGATTAATATCCCTAAGAGCTTCCACGGTCGGAATGCCCTCCTCATCAAGGGAGTAGACTTTTCTTAAGCTCCTGACCTCCAAAACAGGCATACAATTTTCCTTTGAGGCGATATCTGCCCGGCGAGGCATTGTCAAAGCTGGGCTTGGCTCACAGATAACAAGCTGATGCCGGGATTGTGTCGGATCATATGAATAGGCATTGCCGCCGCAGCTGATAAGTCAGCGGTAGCTGCAGGTTTCGGTAGATTGGAGGCAAGCATGTCATGACCCGCAAGGCTTGCGCTCCTCCATTCAAACTGGTCCGTGCATCGTCACGGACCAGCTTTTTTCGAATTACTGCAATCTTATCCTCTTACTTGCGTCTATGTACGTCTGGTCAACGATTTCGGCCCATGGGATTTCGTCCTTAGGCCCTATGGAACCAACCGCTCTCATACCCTCCACGACGGTCTCCAACCCTTTCTTGATGAAGCCGTTATCGGAGAAATAAGAGCCGTCCAGTATGCCTTCATATTTTAATGTTTCCATCGCTACTTCCATGGTGGGAATACTATCGTTTGTTTTCATGAAGATCTTCGCAGCCTCTTCGGGATTCTCCATGATGAATTTGAGCCCCCTTGCACGTGCACGCAGGAATGCTCGCATTTCATCCGGATGTTCTTTGAGAAAAGATTCCCGCGCCATCCAAAAACTCATGAAATAGTCAGGAACAAAATCCTTTGCATAAAACAATACTCTGAATTTGGCCCCCTTTAGTGCCATGGTGGGATAGGAGCAAAAGGCTGCATCTATTTCACCTTTATCCAGCAGCGTAAGCCCCGCACCCATTCCCCCGGATGCAATCCGTTTGACGTCGTCGGGTCTAATACCGGGAGCGGCTTTGAGACATAATGCCGCGACCGCTTCAGAAACGGACCCAGCGCTTGTGAAGCTCATGGTTTTGCCTTTGAGATCTTGTATTGTTTTGATGTTAGAATCCGGACGGACTACCCACACCACGGAACCTGGGGATTTAGCCCCGCCGGCAACGAGCTTGAAGGATTCCTTCCTCTTTACAATGGCTATGGTGGCAGAATCGGCGGAGCATTCCCCGCCATCTATGATATTCCTGACAGTTTCAGACCCACCTCTTGAGGTAAAGATCTTTCCAACTTTGACGCCCTCTTCCTCAAAAAAGCCTTTTTCTTTTGCAACGGCACAGGGGAGATAGAATGGCTGAACCCCTGCCCAGGTTATGGTGATATCGCCTAAGTCATAAGGCTCCTTGGCATAAAGAAGGTTGACCCTGAGAAGACAAGTTAACCCTAATAGGACCAGACCAGCCAACATTGTCTTCAAGAATTGTCTGCGGACCATTTTCATTTTCATGCTAACCGCCCCCCTTTCCTGAAACGTATTTTTTTTCGTAGGCCCTCCATGCCTCGAGCCCCATCGCCTCGAACAACCTTTGAGGACCCACCAGGTTTTGGGAATCCCAAGAGATTCCTTCCTGCTTCAGCCTTTTCAAAGCTAAACGGATGCATGTGACGACAGCATCCATCAAAACAGCCGGGTAGATTGCGATCTTATATCCCATTCTCTTCAGTTCTTCACTTTGAAGGGCAGGAGTTTTACTCGCTGGTCCAGCCATATTAATAAGGCAGGGAGCTTTCACCGCCTTTGGGATTTCCTCCATTTCCTCCACAGTCAACGGCGATTCAATGAAAACAACATCAGCCCCTGCCTCAACATAAAGATGGGCCCTTTGGACCGCTTCTTCAAAACCGTGGACAGCTCTCGCATCGGTCCGGGCGATGATGATGAATTCTTCGTTCCGTCGGGCGTCGACAGCAGCCTTAATTTTCTGCACAAATTCCTTCGCCTCGAGTACCTGTTTGCCTTCCATGTGCCCGCATCTCTTGGGGAAGACTTGATCCTCAAGGTGAATGGCCGCCACTCCGGAACGCTCATACTCCCTTACCGTTCGGACGACATTGAGCGGATTTCCATAGCCGGTATCTGCGTCTGCAATCACCGGAAGCTCTGTAGCTTCCACAATCGTTGCAGCATTGGCCACCATCTCCGTCAAGGTAATTAAACCTAAGTCGGGCTGTCCGATTTTGGAGGCGGAAGTACCTGCTCCGGTCATGTAGACGGCTTCAAATCCAGCTTCTGCGATCAAGCGAGCGGATATCCCGTCATAGGCTCCGGGTGCGATCACCATCTTACCGGGGATCTTCAAGTAGTTTCTGAGTGTCTTTGAAGTATTCATTTCTCTTCCACGTGCGATATCCCTTGAGGGGAGCTAGCTTTCTTGTTCAGTTCCTCTTTCAGGGCATGCAGAGCTCTGTTAGGATGTTCTCTCACAAGGCTTTCGACGGCTTGATGATCGCCCTGTTTCATCTTCCTCATCATCATTTGATGCCCTTTGAGAGAATCTTCATAAATGATCTCGCTCAGGCTCTTCTTGGCATAATTTCGTATGAAATCAAAATGGGTCAACGTATCAGGCTTGTTCATTTCAGCAGTCACGCCGTCCTGTTCTGCGGATAGGATCTCTCTCCCTTCGCTTATTTCAATGGTTTTGTCGGCGCCTGCTTTGAAGACTGGATCTCTTGTTCCTTCTCGCTCAGCCTTCGCTTGACGAATTCCACCAGGCCTCCTTCTCGAATAATTTGCAGAATTACGGGGGGGAAGGACGCTGCTTTGTACGTTTCCGGTCGACTTAGATTCTTAATCAGCCCGGCGGCGGGATCAACTTCGATTCGGTCTCCTTCCCTTAGGCGATTTGATGCTTCCGGGCTTTCCAGAATTGTCAACCCGATATTGATCGCGTTCCGGTAGAAGATACGCGCGAAAGATGCCGCGATGACGCACAAAATCTCCGCAGATTTTATCGCCAGCGGTGCGTCTTCGCGAGAACTTCCACACCCGAAATTGTTCCCGGCCACGATCATATCCCCGGGTTTCCTCTTTTTCAGAAAATCAGGGTCGAGATCTTCCATGCAATGACGGGCCAAATGTTCCGGATCGGAACGTGTTAAATAGCGGGCGGGAATGATCACATCCGTATCGACATTGTCACCGTATTTGATCACATTTCCTATGATCATCTTATGACCTAAACTTCTCTCGGATCGGCAATCCGGCCTGAGACGGCTGACGCTGCGGCCACTGCAGGACTGGCGAGATATAACTGACTGGTCGGATGCCCCATCCTACCGACAAAGTTCCGGTTTGATGTGGAAAGAGCGACCTCATTGGCCGCCAACACGCCCATATGTGCTCCAAGGCATGGGCCACATGTGGAAGGACCCAAAGCGGCCCCTGCTTCAACAAAAGTCTTTGCGATGCCCTCTTCAATCATATGGCTAAAAATCGTAGGGGTTCCAGGTATGGCTATCAATCTCACAGACCTGTGGACCTTCTTCCCTTTCAGCAAACGTGCAGCTCTTCGGAAGTCTTCCAATGATCCATTCGTGCAAGAACCAATAAACACCTGGTCAAGTTTAATTCCCTTTACTTCCTTAAGCTCCTTTACGTTACTCGGCAGCGACGGCACTGCAACCAGAGGTTCAAGATCATCCACTTTGAACTCATAAACATTAGAATAGTTCGCATCCGTATCCGACTTAACCATGTTGATATCATTCGCGCCCCGTTCCCGCAGGAATTCGGCCGTGACCTGGTCAGGCTCTATGATGGCGTTTTTGGCCCCTGTCTCTGCTGCCATGTTACAGAGCGTGATCCGGTCTGCCATGGGAAGGTCTTTGATCGTTTCCCCGGAGAATTCTAAAGCTTTGTATCTTGCTCCTTCGATCCCAAGCTCTTTCAGGACCAGGAGAATCAGATCCTTGCCGCAGACCCACTCTTGAAGCCGGCCCTTGAATATGACGCGAATGCTCTCAGGTACGCGGAACCAGTTTTCTCCAAGAGCCAGGGATGCAGCCAGGTCACTGGTTCCGACGCCGACCGCGAAGGCGCCAACAGCCCCTGCAGTGCAGGTGTGAGAATCTCCGCCCACTACCACCTGCCCCGGCATGACAAGCCCCTTTTCAAGCAGCAGGAGGTGACAGATCCCGGATCTTCCCACCTCAAAATAATGGGGGAGCCCTTGATCTCGCGCAAATTCTCTCATTTTCTTCGAAAGCTCCGCAGCCTCGATATCTTTTGCAGGAGCGAAATGGTCGTTCACCATAACGACCTTTTCAGGATCAAAAACCTTCGATGCCCCCATTTTCTCGAAGATCCTGACTGCTCCGGCAGTTCCAATATCAAGAGAAAGGACGAGATCAATCTTAGAAAAAAGAAGGTCACCAGGCTTCACATCTGTCTTAGAAGAATGGGAGGAAAGTATCTTTTCCGTAATAGTCAAACCCATGGGAATTCTCTTCGCGCTATCTTTCGTTTATGCTTGTCCCTCGATCGTTTTGGCAATCTCCCCGGCCATATCGGTCGTCGTGGCATCTCCTCCAAAATCGAATGTCCGTACTTTACCCTCGATCAGCACTGAGGAGACAGCTCTGTGGATCCGGGAGGCAGCCTGTTTTTCGCCAAGCCATCCTAACATCATTTGGGCTGCTAGGATCGCTCCAATGGGGTTGACTTTATTCTTTCCCGCAAACTCTGGAGCTGAACCATGAATGGGTTCAAACATGGCCACACGTCCCCCGATGTTTCCGCTGGGGGCAAACCCAAGCCCCCCGATAATTCCCGCCGCCACATCAGAGAGGATGTCTCCCATTTGGTTTGAAACCAGGATCACATCAAACATCTCCGGGGTCATAATAACCTTCATGGCGCAGGAATCGATCAACATATCCTTTGCCTGGATATCAGGGTATTCCCGGCTTATTTCCCTAAAGCAATTGAGAAAAGGAAGGTCCGTATGGATGATGACGGGAGCCTTATGTGCAAGGAGAACCGACTTTCGTCCCTCCCGTCTCGCGAGCTCAAACGCATACCGGACGATCCGTTCCATGCCCTTTTTCGTGAATAACCTGAGAGATACAAAGGTCGTGTCGTCAATGGAGTACCCTATGCCCTTATAAAGATCCTCCGTATTCTCCCTAACAATGATGATATTGACGTTCTTCTTCAAAGCAGGAACCCCGTCAAAGGTGAAAGCAGGCCTCACGTTGGCAAAAAGATCAAATTGTTGCCGAATCGGGAGAATCACAGGGGTAGCGAATTTCCCCACAGCTCCGAAAAGTACGGCATTCGATTCCCTTATCAATTTGAGAGTTTCCTCCGGTAATGGGTTTCCGTATTTCTCATGCGCTGGTTCGCCCACATCTCCTTTCGTTAATTCCATTTTGAGACTGGGGTCGGCACGCATCAAGGCCTTTAGAACAACGACGGCGGCATCTATGACTTCCGGGCCGATACCGTCCCCCGGTAAGACTGCGATGTTATACTTTCTTTCCATGATCGAATTTCTCCGTTGGCCTAGCAGATGGTATGGTTTCGCAGATTTGATCAGGACTATTTCTCAAAACCAGTCGGGCGAATTAAACACTGTATATAATGTACGATATTCTAAATCAATGAGAACTTTTTCATGCGTGCTGCCGATTGCCAGGTTCGCGCTTCCTTTAGAAAATCGGCCAACTGGATTTGAGCAATCATGAGAGAGAAATAAACTACCACCGACAAGGCAGGTGGTAGTTTATTTCTCCTGTGTGGCCCGCCCCGCCGGGACAGAATTCCTTGAGAGTCGATGATAATTCTGATATCTGTAAGATGATTATGTGACGATTCCAGAATGAAACGAGGAGAAACGAACTATGGCGTCATGGAACATTTATTTGCAAAAACAGCGAGAGCGCTTCATCGATGAACTGATGGAATTCCTGCGCATCCCCAGCATTTCCGCTTTGCCCGGCCATACGGCTGACGTGCAGCGGGCCGCGCAATGGGTTGAGGCACGGATGAGCGCAGCGGGAATCGAGTCAGTCCGGATCCTGTCCACAGGGGGCCACCCGGTGGTCTACGGGGACTGGCTCCATGCGCCGGGAATGCCCACCGTCCTGATTTACGGCCACTTCGATACCCAGCCGGCGGATCCCCTGAATTTGTGGGACAATCCTCCTTTTGAGCCTGTGATCAAAGACGGCCGCATCTACGCCCGCGGAGCGACGGATGATAAGGGCAACCTGTTCATCCCCATCATCGTCGTAGAGGCCATGCTGAGCACCGGCAGGAAACTACCCGTGAACGTCAAGTTCCTCTTTGAAGGCGAGGAGGAAATCGGG
>JAHECH010000138.1 GCA_024641835.1 Deltaproteobacteria bacterium | reverse complement strand
TCATTTCTCTGCTTAAAAGGTGCTAAACCGGTGAAAAAATCACTATACCGCCCTCGACTGGCGGATGTGCAGGTGGCCTTGGCAACAAGTTGCTCATAAACTCGCTTGATTTGGGACTAGTGTGGCGTCCCAGAAGTTCCTTTACAAATAACACTGCGGCCCTACCCCGCCGGGAGGTGGTCTTCCAGGCCTCAATAAATAGGTCGTAGGGGAGGGGTTTTAACCCCTGCCTTTGGACTAAATCAACTTATTCTTGGGACACGACCCTAAGCTTTACCGACCAACTTTTTATGACAAAAAAGTTATGATTTCGTGATGATCACGTGAATCATCGCCCTTATCTTGTGGGCCAAAGGCTGGAGAATTTTCAAGACTCTGGCGGCGGTCACATGGTGTGGTGGAGGGGGAAAATGAACAAACGCAGACAATTCCTTAAAGTCGCTGTGGGGTTTCTCGCGAATGCATACCTTTTATTGGGCCCTATCTTTTCAGCGGCTCGATGGGTCTACGCAAAGGGCGAAAAGACCATTCTGCCCAAGGGAACGAAAAGAGATAGCCTTATCTACAGAGATCCCAAGTCATTGGATACAAGCAATCTGGAGACCACCCCCCTAAAAGATTTTGGAACTATGGGGATATCTGATTATGAGGTGAACCCGAAGGCATGGCGCCTCGAAGTCAACGGTCATGTGAAGAAGCCGTTGCAGCTCACATACCCGGAAATTCTTGGCCTCCCCGCTATCGAGAAAAACGTGCTTTTGATTTGCCCAGGATTTTTCGCCAATCACGGTCGATGGAAGGGAATATCGATGAAGAATTTGCTAGAGATCGCAGTCGTAGAGAGCGATGTGCGCCGTGTGACCTTTTCAGGACCAAAGGGCCCGTATGAGAAAAGGGAGAGGTTCCCCATCGATGATGTTCTTAGGAATAAAGTTTTTCTGGCATATGGTGTGAATGGGAAGACCCTTCCCAAAAGACACGGGTTTCCCCTTCGTGTTGTAGCAGAAGACTATTATGGAGATGATTGGGTAAAATATGTCTACAAAATGACTTTGGATAAAATTTAGCCCATGCATGTTAACGGGATTGATGCGGCATTTTGCTCGGAAGGAGGGATTAGAATGAAATACCTTTTTATTACCATGGTGATAATCCTGGCCTCATTTGCGTTCGCTTTTCACTCGTTCGCCAAAAATGCAAAAGAAGCGAGAGATAGAATGACTGAAATGAAAGAGAAAGATGATCACCTGCGAACGGCGACCTTTGCGGGTGGGTGTTTTTGGTGTGTTGAAGCAGACTTCGAGAAGGTTCCTGGCGTGGTCGAGGTAGTCTCAGGCTACACGGGCGGTCATAAGGAGAACCCAACCTACCAAGAGGTTTCAGCCGGAGGCACAGGCCATGTGGAGGCTGTCCAGGTGCATTATGATCCGGCCAAGGTCTCCTATGAAGAACTCCTGGATTTTTTCTGGCGGCACGTGGATCCCACTGATCCGGATGGTCAGTTCGTGGACAGAGGATCTCAGTATCGAACCGTCATCTTCTACCATGACGAAGAACAGAGACGTCTCGCCGAGGAATCGAAAAAAAGGCTGGGTGATTCCAAGCGATTCAACAAGCCCATAGTAACTGAGATCAGGAAAATTGATAGATTCTACCCTGCAGAAGAGTACCATCAGGACTACTACAAAACCCATCCCACCCGGTATAAATTCTACCGTTGGAACTCAGGCCGGGACCAGTTTCTGCAAAAGGTCTGGGGTGATGAAAAAGAGAAGGCCACGAGCATCGAGAGGCATTCGAGATATTCGAAGCCTGGCGATGAGGAACTGCGAAAAAAGCTGACTCCACTTCAGTATAAGGTCACCCAGCAGGACGGTACGGAGCCAGCGTTTAATAACGAATACTGGGATAACAAGAGAGAGGGAATTTATGTAGACATCGTATCGGGAGAACCACTCTTCAGCTCACTTGACAAGTATGATTCGGGGACCGGCTGGCCAAGTTTCACCAAACCGCTCGTTCCAGGGAATATCGTGGAGAAGGAAGACCGGAGCTTTTTCACGGTCCGCACTGAGGTGAGGAGCAAATTCGGAGATTCTCACCTTGGGCACGTCTTTCCAGATGGTCCGCCGCCTACAGGCCTGAGATACTGTATGAATTCTGCAGCGCTTCGGTTTATTCCCAAGGAGGACCTGGAAAGGGAAGGCTATGCGGAGTTCATGAAGCTATTCGCCCAAAAGTAGACTTTTCAGGCGGGCATCCGCCCGCACACGTTTACAGGAGGCGAAACAGTGGCAGGGCTTGCCGCCATCCCTGCTCTGAGTGAGGAAATTTCCATCGTCACCTTCTACGTCAGTTGATATGATGTGGACAAAGCAGCCCTGGAGGGGCTGAAAGGGATAAAGAAAGTCGAAAAAGGATTCAAGAACTTCAAAGAGATCAACGTTGTTCATTATGACCCCTCCCTGATTTCTGTAGAAGAGATGGAAGAGGCTCTGCAAAGGGCGGGGACCTATCGCGGAACCGACAAGTAACCCCAACTCCGCTCCGTTTCTTAGGAATTCAGGATAAGGAAGCAGTGGTGAAGTATCGTCACCAAAGTGCTTTACCCTTGACGGCTTCGTAAAAAGTCCATCTGCGGCGTTGCGCTTCATCTTTCGTCATTGCGGCGTACTTCTATGTACGCCTCATTCCTCAAGATTCGCGCGCCTTGCAACTGGAGCTTTTTACTGTGCCGTCCACATTGGCGATTTTTGCGAAGTCATCACTCTTGGCTTTCCCAAAATCGGCGAGCAGGAGACAATTTTTGCTCTTCCCTTATGGAGCTAGCCTTGCTGCAAATGTAACGCAACATTTCAAAATTATTGCGAAAAGTCCGCCGTCCAAGAAGACAGGGTTCTGGAGAAGAGCTGGTATGAGCCTTGCAGAGATAATGCGCACTAACTGGGTTTCCGTAATTGTTCCCTGAAAATGCGCAAGTCTGAGGAAGATCTGGGAAATGAAAAAAGTTTTTCTTTCCTTCTGTGTCCTCCTTTTGTTTGTATTGCTTACATCCAATGCTTTCGGTGAGGACGTTTTTGACCCCGTCAAGGTCATTTATTTGAAGAATGGCGAACCGATACGATGTCAGATAGGAGTGCTCGAAGGAACCAGAGCGGTATGTCGAAATTTTGGGGGAAGCATGTCCGTGCCCCTGCGGATGATCGACCTCGAAAAGACATTTCCCAAGTTCAAGAGACGTGAAGGAGAAACGATCATCCTCTTCCATCCGGGTCAGGTATACCGAGATGAGAACATCATCCTATCGAACCTGCGCATGGTTCGTGAAGACGAGAGGGGTCCAACGTATGACCATCCCGGAAGCAGATCCTCCTCGGACATCCAGCCCAGCCACTATGTCATTTTGTTTGACGTGATGAACAGAGGGGACTCTTGCGAAGTCAGTGCCATCGTGGCCCTGAGAGATGAACAAGGAAACATTATTGACCAGGTCGATGTGCTGTCGGAATCGAGAGTTCCTGCCGGGGACACTGCTGTCCTGAAAAAGCGATTGGAGTTCACAAAAGGAAACTTGGAAAATCAAATCGGTTCACTCAAAATAGGATCTGTGGAAAGAAAGAATGTAGTGGCAAAATCCGAGACAGAAAGCTCTCGTTCAACTGCGAAACTGACTCCTGCCCAGCTGAGGGAGGGGAAAATAAAAACCTTGACAGAGATTTTCCTCAGGGAAAGGCCTCAGCCGGAGCAACAATAACTCGGGAAAGACAGTTCATATGCGTGTCTCCTGTCCAAATTGCTACGCGACTTATGATGTTCCTCTGGAAAAGCTCCCTGAAGAGGAGATCAGGCCCACGTGCAAGAAATGCGGGCGTGCCTTCACAATCGTCAAGGCGTCCGGCGACCCAATTAAGGACAGGGCAAAACGGATGCAGGGGGTCGTAGTTTTACACGAAGAAAAGAAAGAATTTTCTTCGTCTGGCGGGGAGAAAACTGACTCCAGCGGAGTTCATGGCAAGACTCTGATAAATAGAGCCCTTTTTCAGAAAAAGAGCTTCAAAATAGGGCTCTCCATAGCTGGTATTGCCCTCTTGTTTCTTTCGGCAGGTTTTTACGAATGGAAGCATTCCATGCATAAGCAGTTTGAAAGGGTTTTGAGAAGCTCTTTGGCTTATGCGTCAACCGACGGCGCAGCACTGAAGTTCCAGAATGTGAGCTTCTCTTTTCTTGGAGGATTGAGCCGATACCACGGCTCTATTCATGGACTCTCTCTAGCCGATGAGGGAGGTCGAGGCAGCCTGAAACTTGTTGATCAAGTGAATTTTGAACTGGATCTCTCCAAGAAGCATTTCATCACCCAACCCTTCAACGCCCTTGTGTATGTTAGGGATTCGAAAATAGCGCTGAATGGTTGTGTGATTGAGGTAGAAGAGAATAACGGCTTCAGCGCGAAGCTCAAAGTGAATGACAGCTCTTTGGATACTGGGGGGCTGGATATATTGGTAATCCGAGGGATGGAGGTTTCCTTTAATTTCCGAGGTGGAGAGTGGAAAGAAGACCCTCGCTTCTCTTTGGGCGATGCTGATCTTTCCTTCAAGGTGAGTAATGTTGGGACATCGGACAGGACAGTGAGCAAGGATGTCGACATCTTGCTTACCGTTAAGAATGGTTTGTTCTTAAAGGAGGAGTACGCCACAGACTCGAAAAAAACAAACTACTTCGAGATCCTCAGGACAAAATTAGGAGATAACAAAACCGTCGCGAACGTGGAGCGCTGCTCTCTCAACATTCTCGGCTCATCGGTAAATTTGGCTGGCAAGCTGGAGTTTCATAACCCGGTTACGGAGAGTGAAGCTGACCTGCGTCTTAGCGCCACAGATTTCAGTCGCATCATGAAGTTCATTTACCGCATGCAAAGAGAGTCTTTTGACAAAATCGTATCCGCTATTGTTACGCTCAATGATAAGAATATCAGTGTCTACAGCCAAAGCGATGATTCTCTAAAAGTAGACCTCTCTTACAGAGACTCGAAAGTGAAACTCAATGACCGCGACCTGGAGAACTTGATTTAGCCTCTCTGTCCATCCCATGCTCTGCGATCCCATCCAAACCCTGTCCTCATCCCCAGAATATTCCGGTTGGGTCCTCATGGACCTCTTTGAGCAGAACTTCAAAATTCTTGCTCGGCTCCACCTCTTCATACGGATGCCATTCGGAATTGCGGTCAGCCCAGTACAGGGTCCATTCCTTGTCTTGGGGTTGAAACCGGAATTGAGCCACCACAATCTCAATCCACATTCCCGGCTTGGCCAAGGCAGGGCGCTCTTCGTAGAGCGTTACACGGTTTCCTCTGAATCTGAAACCGAGCTTTAGCTTGTCGTGGAGGTAGGCCGGAAGCCTTTCACCGCAGTAAGCAGTCAAGGCCTTCTCGACTTGTCTTCTAGTGAGTTCAGGTAGGGCCAAGCTATTTCCTCCTGCACCTAGTGATTGAGCTACGAGAAGTGCAAGGTATGACCCGGATAGAACCATGTCAGAGCATAGTCGACGCGGGGAGTTAGGAGGTGGAACTCAGGTTTCCACCAGACAAACTCTGCATTGTCAGGTTCAAAGGACGTTGTCTTCGATTTTGACCTAATAGACATGAAATTTTAGCCGAGAACGTCCTTGAGATCAACCGGAATTAGAAGCATACCCTTCGTTTTCCGCGAAGTCCAAGAACCTCGGAAAGTTCATATTCTGGATACCGCAGTGGATATGGCTGTCGATTGCGCTCATAGAGGATGTCCACTGAGATCAATCGAGCGCTTCATGCGGGCATCTTTCTATCTGCTCGTGACCTTCTCCAGGAGGCGGCGGTAGTAGACGTAGTTTGCATACGGTATGTCCTCCCGGACGCGGCCATCAGCGAGGGGGATGTAGCCACCCTGTTCCAGGAGGGGTGGCACCTTTTCTTCGATCTCCCGGCGAATCGCCTCCTCCCCGAAGCGAATGGCATCCAGGTCAACGCCGCCGATGAGACGGAGGTCGCGGCCGAATTCCCGGCGGATGTCACCGTAATCCATGGCCTCCATGTTGACCTCGGACGCCCAGAGGCAGTTGAAGCCCCATTTAAGAACGCTCGGGAGCAGGATCCGCGGGTTTCCGAAAGTAAGATAAATGATCATACCCACCCCGTGATGCCGCAGCACATCCAGAGCAGGTTCATAATGCCTGAGGGCGAATTCCTCATACATTTTGGGGGAGACCAATGGGCCATCATTGCCTCCGATGGGCTCTATGAAGAGGGCAGCATCCACTTCAACATCCCGCAGGACCCTCTCGGCCAGGCGAGCTGACAGATGTCCTTGAATGGCCATTACTTCGTGGACAAGCTGAGGGTTTTCCACCAGGGAATAGATGACCTCGGAAAATCTTTGCCAGTCATCGACACCCATGGAGACAAAAAAGCCCTGATGCACCCACAGGATCAAGATGTGGTCCCGGTGCTTCCAGGCTTTGACACGTTCAGCCCAATGTTCCGGAAGGCGTGTAGGGTCATCAGGATTGAACCGGCGGCGAACCTTTTCCAGGTCATGGCTACCCGTGGGCCACCTCTTGAATTGAGGTCGAGGATCAAGATCAGGCTCGATATCCTCCCGCTTGTCATAGGAGAACAATTTCGAAAGGTCAGCGTCGTGGGGAAGCCCCTGGCGACGCCACGTTTCGATCACACCTTCTCTCATTCCCTCTTCAAAATAGGGGACCCTGTCAGGCCTGCCAAAGCGCATGGTTTCTTGAAATCGCTGTCGGCTGTTCATGTCTTGCTTCTTGGAACCCAGCGCGGGCATAGGCCGCGGGCGATGACAACCGCAACGCCTTTGTGGTCGACTCCAGCAGCAATGGCGGAACGAATGTCCTCATTCTGGTCTAGATCGGTCACTTTCACAAGCCCTGCTCCAGCAGAACGGGCGAGGGTTGCAAGATCGACCGCTTTCCGCGGCCTTCCCCTGGCGTCCGTGGGGCTGGCAGGATGAGGCTGGCCTCCGGAAAGAGCGGTGGTTCCGTTGTCAAGGATGAGAACGAGCATGACTGCGCCGATCCGCACCGCATCCATGAGAGCGTTCAGATCAGAGTGGAGAAAGCTCGAGTCACCGCATAGAGCAATCACATTCTTCCTGTTCGGCAAGCTTACGCTGATGCCGGCTGCCATGCCGATGCTCGACCCAAGGCTGGTCTTCACATCCAGAAGCTCGTAAGGGGGTAACTGGGAGCGCACCATGCACCCAGGCTCACCCACCACGATGAATTTCTCTCTTCCTCCCTTGTGTATCATAATGTCACGAAGAGCATCGAAGGTGGGGCCATAAGGGCAACCATCGCAGAGAGACTCTCGACTCGGCATGGTTCGGCTGCGCTCCCCTTTTGCCTCTATATCCAACGAAGGGAGAAAAGCATTCATGGAAGCGGCCATGTGATGGCCAAGGAGTTCACCTGCCCTGCTCACGTGCCCCGTATCACGGCCATAAACGGGAATGCTCAGTCCATGTTGCTGAGCTAACGACCGCACAGCTCTTTCAGCCAGGGGATCCGTCTCCTCTAGGACCAGTATGGACTTCACAGCTTTGAGGAACCTTACTATGCCTTCATGAGGCAACGGATGAAAGGTTCCAAGACCGAAGACACGGAGGCTTTCCGGGATTTTTCCCCCGATCAGGTCCATGAGTTTTTGATAAGCAAATCCGGAAGCAATAACACCATAAGGTCCTTCTCCATGCTCCCGGTTCAAGGAAGACTCCTCCACGCGGACGCGGAAGGCTTCGAGCCGTTGATGGAGACGAAGATGAAAAGGGACAACATCTATGGGAAGAACAACATAGCGCTGAAAGGGCCGCTGAGAGGAAGAGAGTGGATCGCCGTTCATGTCTGCAATCGCGTAACCGTTGTCACCTGCGGCAGCGAGAGCGCTGGTGAAACGCACAAAGACTGGAAGTCCCAGATCCTCCGAAAGTTGAAAAGCCTTTCTGACCGCTTTCCGCGCATCCGTTACGGAAATCGGTTCAATCACGGGGAGTTGAGCGGCCATCCCGAGGGCCCTGCTATCCTGCTCATTCTGCGATCCCCAGCCTCCAGGGTCATCCCCGACGAAGATGACAAAGCCAGCATTGCATCCTGAAAGATTGAAGACCATGAGAGGGTCGAGGGCGATATTGAGGCCGACGCTTTTCACGCACAATAGAGATCTCATGCCGGCTACGGAAGCGCCAAAGGCCATCTCGATGGCCACTTTCTCATTGCTCGTCCATTCCACCTGAACCATTTCCGGGGACGTGAGCTCCATGATTTTGTTTACTACTGCTGTGGCTGGTGCTCCCGGGTATCCTGTCACGAGGGAGACGCCGGCTTCAACAGCACCGAGAGCGAGCGCCTCCGCTCCAGTAAAAGGTTTGCTCATGAGATTCCTCCCAAATCCTCCCCACCCCCTTTACCAAACTGAGTGCGTCCCACAGCTCTCGATCCGTACCCCCTGAGTCCAGCAATCCCGCTTATGGGTAAAAGCCCGTTTACCAAGGGGGGTCAATAGGGTTTCAATGCCATGCGCGTCAGGCAAGAGGACTGGCGCTGTTCAGCTCAGAAAGCTGATCATTGAGCGTCCAATAATCGTAG
>JAHECH010000137.1 GCA_024641835.1 Deltaproteobacteria bacterium | reverse complement strand
CACCCTCTACGGCCTAAAAAGGGCTCTCGTGGAGGCCATGGCCTCCTTCCCCGTCTATCGGACCTATCTCAGCAAGGAAGATTCAAGGGCAGCGGATCGTACCTACATCAATAAGGCTGTAGAAAAAGCGAGAGAGAGACAACCAGGGTTGAGATATGAGCTGGATTTCGTAGAGCGGTTTCTTCTTATCCCGTGGCGTGAGGATCTATCTCAAGAGGAGAGAAGCCAGCGACTGGCGTTTATCATGAGATTTCAGCAGTTCACTGGGCCACTGATGGCGAAGGGATTCGAGGACACCATGCTTTACGTCTACAACCGACTCATCTCGCTGAATGAAGTGGGCGGAAGTCCGAGGCTGTTCGGGATTTCGTTGAACCAATTTCACGATTTCAATTCCGGAAGAATGAATCACTGGCCCCACTCGCTCAGCGCGACTTCTACACACGATACGAAACGGGGTGAAGATGTGAGGGCGAGATTGAACGTTCTGTCCGAGTTGCCCCACGAATGGGAGGACCGATTGAAAACGTGGAGCCGGCTCAACAGAAAGAGAAAGAGAAAGGTGAGAGGGCTTGAAGCGCCGGACAGAAACGACGAGTATTTTCTGTATCAAACCCTTATCGGCGCGTTTCCATTCTGCAAAGAGCATCGTCTTGAATTTCCGGACAGGATGAAGAATTACATCCTCAAGGCGGTGAGGGAAGCCAAAGTGCATACGGCATGGCTGAAGCCGGACGCAGAGTATGAAAACGCCTACCTATCGTTCCTCGATGAAATCCTGATACCGGGAAACCCTTTCCTGGAAGCGTTCGTCCCTTTCTTAACAAAGGTCGCCCACTTCGGCATCTTCAACTCTCTTTCTCAGACGCTCATCAAGATGACCTCCCCCGGTGTTCCCGATTTTTACCAAGGAAGCGAGCTGTGGGATCTGAACCTAGTGGACCCTGACAATCGTCGGCCCGTGGACTTTGCGGAAAGAGAAGCTTATCTCACAGAAATCAAGACAAGAGCAGAAACCGACATCCCGAACCTGATCAGGGAACTCCTTTCCACCAGGGAAGACGGAAGGATCAAGCTCTTCTTGATCCACAGGGTGCTTACGGCCAGGAGAGAGAGGAGCCATCTATTCCGCGAAGGGGTCTATCTTCCCATTGAAGCAGTTGGTTTGTACAAAGAGCATATCGTCGCATACGCAAGGCGTAAAGAGAGCGAGTGGGCGGTCACGGTGGCCCCTCGATTCCTCACCGCTCTTGTGGGTGAGGGAGAAGATCCTCTCGGCGAGGAACGATGGAAAGACACGCGTCTGGTTCTGCCGGAAGAAGCCCCGGAGAGATGGATAGATGCGGTGACGGGGAAGGAAATCAAGCGAGGGAAGGGCCTTGTGGTGGGAGAGATCCTCAAGTTTTTCCCCGGTGCATTGCTGATCAGTACAGCCTCCGAGGCCTCCTCCTGAAAGCCCCGCTGGGCTGAAAGGCGCGCAATAAAGATTGACAGGGGCCTGCGGAAACGATTTGTCAATCGTAGAGAACCGGGAACATGGAGTGAAATACCTCACACTTTCGGCATATCCTCATTTTCTTCTGCCAGGTCGGCTGCACCTCTCCTTGACAGATGGTGCCATTGATGAACCAGCAAAGGTGGCCGACCTTGAATTCCCACGCAGGGCAGTCTTTCTTGGTGTCAGCCTGGCACTCCAGGGCGACCCAGCATCTCCCGTGTTTCTTATTCCGCGGCAACTGGTGGGCGAGAAGAAACAGGGTCTGGCGCTCTACATGAGCGGGAATTCTTCTCCAGCCTTGCTCAAAGCTCTGTACGGCTTTGACAGAGGTCCCCAGCAATTGAGCCATCTGGGTCTGAGTTTTTCCCAGTTGGTGACGGATCTTAGAGAACTCGCCTTTTCTCACAAGTATCCCCCTTTTCTCGGCTGCCGTTCCGTGCTGTTCTATAACAGCCCTTGATCAGCCTGTTCTCTTCTGTATACCAAAAGCAGAAATGTATTTCAAACACTCATTACACATTGGCGGCGTAGTCAAATCATTCAAATGATCGAGTAAGGGACGATATTCGGATGTTCGTCCGAGACACACTCGACATTATACCACTAAGTGGCATATTTTTAAAAAGGTAAGGCGTTATCGAATCATCTTTACCTTTTTTCATCCCCCTGTTAGCCCCTGAATGAGCGACGTCCCCTCCCTCGCCGGTCGTCAGGGGCTTTTCTTTTGTTGGTGCAAAATAGGCCATTTGGAAACCGGGAAATCCGTATGCGGAGTTAAAAGGGTGACAAGAGGGGCTACCATCTGGGCGGGTGATTTACCCAGGGGACAGGCGTGCCCTCGTTTCCGGGATTTTGGAAACGGTGGTTTCGGGGTGTCTCCCCATGGCCGGTTACCCGAGGGAAAAGACTTGACAAGGGTTCAGCATGTTGTTACGAAAAAACTGATCTCAGAAGTCATGCTTTTGCCTAAGACCCAGGATTAAGGGCGAAAGAGAGATTTCTTTCTTTTCTATTTAGTCCAACCGTTCTCATTACTGTAGCGTTCCACTGTTTGGGTTGAATCCGGGAAAAATATGGTCGGCCTGAAGTTCCAGTTACAAGAAACAACCAAGAGGGGGTTTCGACGGATTTGCCTCGACCGAAACCGGTCTGACCGGGAGGCATAATGGCGAAAGCTTCCCATGTTTTGAGGGCAATGCTTCGCCTCGGATAACTCCACGGATGGTCAATTCCCCGGAACTCCTTCGGCTTTTCGGTTCTTCACATGGATTTCCCATGGTAGAGGCTATCTTAAGGTTCCTCTAAGATAGCCTGTACGCTTGAGGCAAGTGGTTGTGAACCTCACCCGGTGAACAGACTCGTTGTGTACAACCGTTTTTTGTTGACGATCCTGGAGCGTTCGCGAGAGGGAAGTCGTGATAGAAGGTAATCTTTAGACAGGGAAGGAGGTTTCCGATGGACAACAGCAAAATCACACGAAGGGATTTCATCAAAGCCGGCGTTGTGACGACGGCAGCTGCGTTCCTGGGTCCTGTCGCGATGAAACCGACAGGCCTATGGGCGGCGACACCCAAAATCAATGGCCCGGTCAAGGTAGGTTACCAGGCGGTTTTGTCCGGCACCCTTGCGGGCTATGGGGCGTTCCACAACATGGGAGTGATCATGGCCACGGAAGAGATCAATGCGGCAGGAGGCATTGCCGGGGTCAAGCTGGAAGTGGACTTCAGGGACTCTACCCTCCAGGCGCCTGAGGCGATCAAGAACGCCCGTTATTTCGTGGACAGCTGGGGAGCTGATTTTCTTGCCGGAATCGATTCATCGGGACAAGCCCTTGCCCTTGCGCCGGTGATGACTGAGCTGGACCGGGTTCTGATGGTCACTCACGCGGCGACAGAGAAGTTGACCGAGGAGCAGGTCTTCAAGAATGGAATCAAGCAGGTTTTTCGGATCTCTACGCCCACCTATCAGGATGGGAATGCGGCTGCTTTCATTGCCAAAGATATCCCTATCAAAACATGGGCAACGATCAGTCCTAAATACGAATATGGGTACACCTGCTGGACCATGCTCAAGGAGACGTTGACCAAACTCAAGAAGGATGTCTCCTTCATCGCCGAGTCATGGGCGCCTTTTGGAACAACGGACTTCAGAGCCCATATCAATACCATCCTGGATGCAAAGCCTGAAGGATTCTACTCCACTGAATGGGCCGGAGAGCTCATCAGTCTGGTCAAGCAGGCCAACCAGGCGGGCTTCTTCACTAAAATCAAGCATATCATGTTGCCCGTGGGCGCGGCCATGGATGTGTTAGAGGGGCTTGGGCCTGAACTGCCTGACAATGTCTGGATTTCGGGGCGGTATTACTTCCTCTACCCCAATGATAAGAGGAACCATGCGTTCGTGGCGCGATTCAAAAAGCGATGGGACCATTATCCCGCTTATGTTTCAGAGACCGGGTATTCAGCGCTCTATGCTTTCAAGAAAGCGGTGGAGGAGTCTGGCTCGAAAGAGACGAAGAAAGTTATTCAGACCCTTGAGGGCATGACGCTCGATTCGCCTGCAGGCAAAAGGGTTTTCAGGAAGGAAGACCATCAGGCTATCTACGATGTGCCTTGGGGACTGACCAAGTCTGATCCCAAGTATCCTTTCAAGATCATGGGCAAAATGATTGTCATCCCTGCTAAGGAGTGTTTCAACCGCCCACCCTTCGAAGGCCCGGGAACAAAGCCGCCTTTCTAAGATGACAGTGCAAAAACCGCTGGTCATGAGCGCACGAAATCATGACCAGCGGTACCATGAATGCGTTATCGTGGCCGAGAGGAGAGGCCGCAACGGCTGGGGGAGGCCATTGCTCATGCTCCAATCCGTCGTCCATGTTTGTTTGGCCGGTTTGTCCACCGGCATGTTCATCTGGCTGGTGGCAAGCGGATTAACGCTCATCTTCGGCGTGCTGGGGGTCCTCAACTTTGCCCACGGCAGCTTCTACATGCTCGGCGCCTACTGCTGCTATACGTTTCTTCGCCTCATGGGAGAGAATTTTTGGTTAGGCCTGATCATCGGCCCTCTCAGTGTATGCGCCGTCGGTTTCATCGTCGAGCGGTTCTTTATTCGATATGTCTACCATATCGCTTTGCCCTATCAGCTTTTGCTCACCTTCGCTTTTGTTCTTCTTTTTGATGATCTGGTGAAGATCGTTTGGGGAGCAGGATCGATCGGTTCACCGGCGGTATCCGGCTTGTCCGGCTCTGTATCCATCGTGGGAAGGAATTTTCCTGTCTACAGCTTGTTTATCATCGTTGTGGGCCCTCTGATTGCCATCGGAATGTGGATCTTTCTGGAAAGGACATGGTGGGGCCGTGTCATTCGCGCCGCAGCATCTGACCGGGAGATGGCCTCAGCCATTGGAGTGAAGGTGCCGAGGCTTTACACGGCTGTCTTTGTTTTCGGGACTTGGTTAGGCGCACTGGGCGGGGGGCTTGCTGTTCCCTATGTGGGACTTCTCACTCCGGGTATGGGGGAGGCTATTATCATCGATGCCTTTGTGGTAGCGGTCATTGGAGGGATGGGCAGCCTCAAAGGGGCTTTCCTGGGCGCTCTGATCATAGGGCTCCTCTCCTCCTTTGGCACCAGATTCCTCCCCACCTTCGACATGTTTCTGACCTTCATCCTTATGGCCGGTATCCTCCTATGGCGGCCGCAGGGATTGTTCGGAGAGAGAGCATAAATGAGTCGCGACTGGGGTTATTGGCTTTGGGTCTTGACGACGGCTGTGCTGGTGACCATCGGGCTTTTTTCCGGCCGCTTCGTGCTCTATCTGGCCATGAAAGTGATGATCCTTTCTATTTTTGCCATGGGATATAACCTGCTTCTGGGGCGGACGGGGCTTCTCTCTTTTGGTCATGCGGCCTTCTATGCGGGGGGTGCCTATGGGTTGGGTTTGGTCTCCTTGCACCTTACCCCCCATCCCCTTCTTGGGATAGCCGCCGGTATTGGCGTTGCTTTTCTCATGGCCACGGTGATCGGATTCTTCTGTGTCCGCCACACTGAGATCTATTTCGCCATGCTCACTCTCGCTTTCGGCATGATGGTATTCTCCCTCATATGGAATTTGCGGAGCATTACCGGAGGAGATGATGGTTTGGTGGGCATCAGCAGGGCACCTCTTGCGTTAGGGTTTCTCACGATTTCTCTCGCAAAGGCAAGCCATTACTATTTCTTTGTCCTTTTCTTCTTTTTCTTGAGCGTTTTCCTTATTTACTTGATCCGACAATCTCCATTCGGCCTTATCCTATCGGGGATCCGGGAAAATGACCGCCGTATTGAATTTGCGGGCATTTCCCTGAGGAATTACCGGCTCGCGGCTTTCGTCATCTCGGGTACGTTTGCGGGATTGGCCGGGGCCCTGGGAACGCTCCTGGAAAGCAATACATCCCCGTTCTCAGCTCACTGGAGCTATTCTGCCCAGCCTGTCCTTGTCAGCCTAATTGGTGGTATTCAGACATTCGCTGGTCCCGTGGTGGGTAGTGTTATCTTCGTGGTCTTGAGGGAAATCATCGAACGGTTTACCCACAACTGGATGCTCTGGTTTGCTATCATTCTTTTGATTATCATCATGGGTTTCCGGGGTGGGGTAGTGGGAGCAATATCGGAGTTCTTTGGTCGAGCAAAACATCATCCCATGTCATCCGAAGGCAATGCATGAGTTCGCCCCTTTTAGAAGTACAGAGGTTGAACAAAACATTTGGCCGTGTGGTAGCGGCGCACAACGTTGACTTGGCCTTCCAACCGGGCGTCCTGACCTCGATCATCGGTCCCAACGGGGCAGGCAAATCCACTCTGATCAATTTGTTTTCCGGTTCTCTTGCTCCGGACTCCGGACGAGTTCTTTTCGAGGGAAAGGATATTACCCATCTTCCAATCCACCGCCGCATCCGCATGGGCTTGTGCCGGTCCTTCCAGATCGTCAACGTCTTTCCGCGACTCACTGTCTTTGACAATGTTCAAATACCCCTTCTCGCTTTAAGAAAGCGTGCTCGACGCCTTTTCCGTGCTGTGGATCGTGAGAAGGATGTCCACCAAGAAGTTGTGGAGATTTTAAACAGGATCGGGCTAGCCCGAGAGGTAAAAACGCTCGCAAGCGCGCTCTCTCACGGCGACCAGCGCCTGCTTGAGGTGGGTATCGCTCTGGCTGCCGGACCTAAGCTGCTCTTCTTGGATGAACCCACGGCCGGGATGAATTCGGTGGAAAGGAACAAGATTCTGGAGAATATCAAAGCCCTTTCGGGTGAGGGGTGGACCACGTTTGTCATCGTAGAGCATGATATGGATATTGTTTTCTCCCTCTCTGAACGGGTGATCGTTCTCCATCATGGGGTTGTCATAGGGGATGGAACCACAGAGGAAATAAGAAACAACCCCAAGGTGCGAGAAGTCTACCTGGGTGAAGAGGTGATGGAATGATCCTGGAAGTTGACGGGATAAACACCTATTTCGGGAGTTCTCACGTTCTCCAGGATGTCTCCTTTGCCGTTGACAGCGGCGAGGTGGTGGCTCTCCTGGGTCGTAACGGAGTCGGCAAAACCACCACCCTGCGATCCGTCATGGGGTTGAACCCGCCCAGGAACGGCTCCATTCGCTTCAAGAAGACCGAGGTCCTGGGGAAGCCACCCTATGAAATGGCCTTGTTGGGACTAGCCTACATGCCTGATGATCTCAGGATCTTTCCCAGCCTCACTTGCGAGGAAAACCTGGAGATCGCCAAGAGGCTATCGAGGCGTAGTGGCTACTGGGATCGTGAGCGAGTGGAGGAAATGTTTCCCATTTTGCGCAGCCGGAGCAGGCAGAGAGGCCTTAATCTCTCAGGTGGCGAGAAGAAAATGCTCAGCCTCGGCCGTGCGCTCATGGCCAACCCTGAGATCATTCTTCTTGACGAACCTTCTGAAGGCCTCGCACCCCTTGTCGTGGCGAGCTTGGTTAAGGTGGTGGGAGAGATTAGAGAAAGGCAGATGACGATGCTCCTTGCGGATCAGAACCTGAAGTTCTGTCGTCGCGTATGCGACCGGGGATACATCATTGAGAAAGGCCGAATTGTTCACCAAGGGAGCATGCATGAGATATGGGACGATGAGGAGGTGATTAAAAGGTATCTGGTGCTGTAGTCTCCCGGGCTTCATCATTGGGAGGAAGTGAAAAAATCCCAGCCGCCGTTAGGGGCGTTTCACTGAGGAGAACAAATGTCAGCCGAGCTTTTCGATCTGAGCGGTAAAGTGGCTATGGTCACAGGTGGGAGCCGTGGTTTGGGGGAAGTTGCTGCCATGGCTCTGGCGAAGGCCGGCGCCGATGTGGCCGTGTGTGGGCGTAAGATCCCGGACCTGGAGCGGGTCTCCGGCGCCATCAAAACCTTGGGAAGAAGATCGGGCGCCTTTGTCCTGGAGGTAACGTCAAAGGCAAGTGTGCTGAAAGGCGTCAAACGGATACTCCAAGAATTGGGTAAGGTCGACATCCTCGTCAACAATGCGGGCATCAACCACAGGGTGCCCGTGCTTGAGTATCCTGAGGAGACATGGGACCTGGTCCTTGCCACGAATCTGAAGGGTTATTTTCTGGTGGCCCAGGCGGTAGTACCCCAGATGATAGAAAGAGGGTACGGAAAAGTCATTAACATGAGCTCCATCTTGGGAACCGTGGGTCTCCCGAACCAGTTGGCCTATGCTTGCTCAAAGGGGGGCGTGGATCAGATGACCAAGGTGATGGCCATTGAATGGGCCAAGAAAGGGGTGCGTGTGAATGCCGTCGGGCCCACTTACTTTGAGACCGAGCTGGTCACGCAAATCCGGAACGATCCCGAGCGCTTCAATTTCATCAATGAAAGGACTCCGATGGGGCGCTGGGGCTATCCTCATGAGCTGGAGGGAATCGTTATTTTCCTGGCTGCACCAGCTTCCGACTTCATCACAGGCCAGACGATCTACATCGATGGAGGCTGGACCATTTGGTGAATCGTATGGTCTGCGGCTTCCTTCCCTTGCGTAGAGAGCCTAAGAGAGAAGCTTTTTCTGAAAGGAGGCTCCATGGCATCTGTGTATGAAAAGCGCCCCTGGCTGGAGAATTACCCGGATTGGGTACCTCCCGATCTTGAGATCACCCCT
>JAHECH010000136.1 GCA_024641835.1 Deltaproteobacteria bacterium | reverse complement strand
GCCCTTTTTACCCGTGGGGAGACGCAGGCGATGGTGCTCACCACCCTCGGGACAGGGACGGATGAACAGAGAATAGAAACGATCTATGGCGAAGATTTCAGGCACTTCATGTTCCATTACAACTTTCCCCCTTACTCCGTAGGAGAGGTAAAAAGGCTTAGCGGCCCCGGGAGGAGAGAGATCGGGCATGGAGCCCTGGCGCTTCGCGCTCTCATGCCGGTATTCCCGTCGAAGGAAAACTTCCAATATACGGTGAGGGTCGTCTCGGAGATTCTGGAATCCAACGGCTCCTCCTCCATGGCGAGCGTCTGCGGCGGTTCCCTTTCCCTCATGGATGCCGGAGTGCCTCTCAAGGAGGCCGTGGCAGGAGTAGCCATGGGCCTCATCTCTGACGGCCAGAAGATGGTTGTCCTCACAGACATCATCGGGGATGAAGATCATTATGGGGATATGGATTTCAAGGTGACAGGCACCAAATCCGGGGTGACGGCCCTGCAGATGGACATCAAAATCGATGGGGTAACGAGAGAGGTGATGAACCAGGCCCTTGATCAGGCGAGAAGGGCACGACTCCACATCCTGGGCGAGATGAATGAGGCTATATCCAGGCCGAGAAGCGCCGTATCCCAGTATGCCCCTGTCATCACCACCATTCAGATTAAGCCCGAGAAGGTGAGACTCCTTATCGGGCCGGGGGGCAAAGTGATCAAAGAGATCAGCAATACCACCAAGTCGCGGATTGATGTGGACGACGGGGGAAGGGTTGTCATTGCGTCCCTCGATGGGGAGAGCGCTAGGGCGGCAGCCGCCATGGTCAACAAGATCGCACAGGACGCCGAGGTCGGGAAGCTCTACATGGGCAAAGTGAGGAAGATCATGGACTTCGGTGCTTTTGTAGAAATCTTCCCCGGCACAGACGGACTGATCCATATTTCTCAATTGGACAAGGAGAGGGTCAACAAAGTGACGGATATCCTCAAAGAGGGAGACGAAGTTCTGGTGAAGGTTCTGGAGATAGACAAGAATGGCAGGATTGCCCTCTCTCGCAAGGCTGCCTTGGGTGAAAGCCTGAGCGATGTATCGTAAAACGGTTCTGGACAACGGCATCAGGGTGATCTCTGAGAGGCTGGATCATTTCAGGTCGGTCTCTCTCGGTATATGGGTCGGTGTGGGTTCCAGGGATGAGGTGCAGGAAGAAAATGGGATATCCCACTTCATTGAGCACATGATCTTTAAGGGAACGAATACCCGCACGAGCCTTCAGATAGCCAAGGAACTGGATGCCATCGGAGGCCTTTCCAATGCCTTCACGGGGAGCGAATATACCTGCTTTCATTCCAGGGTCCTGGACAAACACATCCAGACGCTGGCCGATATTCTTTCTGACATATTTCTTCATTCCACCTTCGATCCTCAAGAGATGAACAGAGAGAGGCAAGTCATCCTCCAGGAAATCAACATGATCGAGGATACGCCTGACGAGCACATCTATGTTCTTTTCAACGAGTTCTTCTTCATGAACCACCCTCTCGGCATGCCCGTTATGGGCACGCCCCAGACGGTTTCCGCCATCGAAAAAAAAACCATTCTCACTCACATCAAGAGATTTCATACGCCGCAACAGATTCTTCTGGTGGCAGCGGGGAATGTGGATCATGAGGCACTGGTGGACTGCTTCAAGCCTCTCTTTGAGAACCTCGAACCTGAGGAGGCAAACCAGAACCGGAGCGCTCCCGAGATCCATGCGGGGATCCTGTCCCAACATAAAGACCTGGAGCAGGTACACATTTGTCTAGGGGGGAAAGGCCCTCACCTGTCCGGCGAGCTCAGGTTTGCTGCCGCTATTCTCAATACTATCCTGGGCGGCAATATGAGCTCTCGGCTCTTTCAGGAAATCAGGGAAAAAAGGGGGCTCGCCTACTCGGTGTATGCTTTCCTCACATCTTATATGGACACGGGGATGCTGGGGATTTATCTGGGAACCGACCCAAAAGAAGTCAATCGGGCCCTCCAGGTTATCAGCAGGGAAATCAGAAAAATCCAGGACGGAGATATCACCAACTCCGATCTCGCAGCAACGAAGGAGCATCTCATTGGCAGCATCCTTCTGGGCGCTGAAAGCACGGATTCGAGAATGATGCGGCTTGCGAAGAACGAGTATGTTTTCGGCCGGAATATTTCCTTCGAAGAAGTGGAGGAAGAACTGGGCAAAGTGCGGGTGGATGACGTTGTCGCTGTGGCCAAAGAGATTTTTAAGACCGGCCAGGTCTCCCTTGGCACGCTGGGCCCTTTCAAGAAAGAGGATCTGGACTTAAGCTGCCTTGATTTCAATGGAGGGAGCTAGTTTCGTGACTCAAGAGTTAGTCTAGGAATTCCCCGTGGCCCCGATATTCTCAGCCGGGCAGGCACAGAAGAGCGGCTCACGGTGCAGGGCGCACGGTGCAAGGAAAAGCGCTCGATGCGATACTGTATTGAACCGTGCACCGTGTACCTTGGACCGTGTACCGTCTGTGGGGTTACATTGTTTGTCATCCGCGCTTGCGAGGGTAGGGTGGGAAAAGAAAGTTCAGAGCCGGTTCGAGTCCTGGTCAAGCGGCTCGATGGCCATCATGATATGCCTCTTCCATCCTATGAAACGGCTGGATCCTCGGGCATGGACCTCAGGGCGGCAGTGAGAGAAACGGTCGTCCTGAAACCGGGCGAGATCAGGCTGGTGCCCACGGGCTTGGTGGTCTGCCTGCCCCAGGGCTATGAAGGGCAGATCAGGCCGCGAAGTGGCCTGGCTCTGAAACACGGCATTGGAATGGTCAACTCTCCCGGCACCATCGATTCCGATTACAGGGGAGAGATAGGTCTTATCATGATCAATTGGGGGCAGGAACCGTTCGTGATCAGAAGGGGAGATCGAATTGCCCAGATGATCATCACAGAGGTGTACAGGGCGGAACTGGTCGAGGTGGATGACCTGGATGGGACCAAAAGAGGAAAAGGAGGTTTTGGTCACAGCGGTGTCGAATGAATTCTGGTCGCAGTTGGGTGGATGATCCATGCGCTTCACTGTTCTCGCTTCGGGTAGTGGTGGGAACGCCTGTTACGTCGAGACCCCGGCAGCCAGAGTGCTGATTGATGCCGGGCTGAGCTGCCAGGAGATGATGCGACGGCTCGAATCCGTGGGCGTTGATCCGGAGAGCCTGGACTGTCTTATTATTACCCATGAGCATACAGACCATGTCAGAGGGGCGGGCGCTCTGGCAAGACGCCTCGATCTGCCCGTCTACATCAATGCTTCCACGCTGAGAAGGAGTATGGGGGTCCTGGGGAGCATTTCACGGCCTGTGACGATTCACACGGGGCAGAGCATCACCATCCATGACCTTTGGGTTGAAACCTTTACCAAATGCCATGATGCAGCAGATCCTATGGGGCTCGTCATGTCATGCGCATCCGCGAGGCTGGGTCTCATGACCGATTTCGGTCGAAGTACAGGGGTGGTGGAAGAACGCTTGAAGGGATGTCATGCCCTCATCATCGAATCCAACCATGATGTGAAGATGCTTGAAGAAGGGCCTTATCCTTTGGAACTGAAAAGGAGAATCAAGGGATCTGAAGGGCATCTCTCCAACAGACAGGCTGCAGCGCTGCTGGCGGATGTGTGCCATGATGGACTGGATTATGTCGTTCTCGCCCATTTGAGTGCAATCAACAACACGCCTGAAAAAGCGATGAACGCTGTGACCCATGCTTTGTCAAACCGTGGTTTCCATAGAACCAAAGTTCTCGTCAGCCATCAGGACTTTCCTTCGCCGATGATTCAATTGTGATGAGGGTGAGGGGAAATCCATGGAAGAGGGTTCCAGAGCGAGAAGAGACCGGAAGAAAAAGAAATATCAGTGCAGCTGCTGCGGCGAGGATCAGCCCTTCTGCTGGACCTGCACCTGCGGCTTTCAAATCTGCAACACCTGCATGGAAGAAAATCTCTGGGGATTGACCTGCAGCGGGGTGAACTGGCAGTGCCCGGACTGCGGGGCCCTGAGGCCTTTTCAGGAGTAAACAAGGATATGACCTCGTTCAAAGAAATGATGATCCACGCTAATCCGATCCACAGCCGGATAATGGACTTTAAGACCTATGCCCTTGAAGACGAAAAAGTCATCGTGCAGGGAAGGCTTACGGATGAACGTTTCCAGACCGTCTATGATCTGGGGGGACAGGTGCGGGATAAGGGAGTGGTCCACGATATGGTCATCTATCTATTGGTAGGAGGGATGCCCTTGACCATTCTTGAGGCAGATGCGGAAATGCCGCATGTGCCTCAAGAGCTCTGCATCACCACCCGGGAGAGTATTAGAAAAATTGTAGGGCTGGAGATCAAGAGCGGGTTTGGTGAAAAAGTGCATAAACTGATCGGAGGGGTGGCAGGATGCGCCCACTTGACCCATCTGCTTGTGGTAATGGCCCAGGCCGCACTCCATGGTCACTGGACCCATAAGATGAGTCGGCGGCGGCCCATTCCGCGCACCATGGATGAGATTGAAGAGCTTTCATATTTCATCGACAGTTGCGCCCTATGGAAAGAAGATGGCCCCATCGTTCAAGGGATCAAAAAGATCCTTGATGAGAGCACAAGACTAAACGCCGAGCAGTGACCTTGTGGCATGATGGATCAACATCGGGTCATCGAGAAACCTAGCCTTCATGTGGTTCTTCTTCACCCGGAAGTACCTGCAAATACAGGTAACATTGCCCGCCTCTGCGGAGCTGCGGAGATCCGTTTGCATCTGGTCCATCCTCTCGGGTTCGAGGTGGACGACAAACATCTGAAGAGGGCAGGGCTGGACTACTGGCATGAGGTGGATATCAGGCATCACCGGAGCTTTGAGACGTTTCTGAAAACCATGGAAGGTGGCAGCAGCAAGCTCGTCACCTTTAGCGCTCGCGCGAGCCAGTACTACACCAGCGCAAAGGTCGAGCGGGGTGATTACTTGCTCTTCGGAAAGGAGAGCGCCGGTCTTCCCTCTCAGATCAAAAGCCGGTACCCCTGTTTTGGCATCCCCATCTGGGGCAAGGTGAGAAGTTTGAACCTATCCACAGCCGTGGGGATCGTCGTTTACCATTATCTGCGCGAGATGGGGGCATTCTGATTAAAGGAGGTGACATGCTTCATTCGAAGGATGCAGGGATTGAAGGTTTGACGCAGTTTGCCATGGACGTGATTCGGCGCGCCGGACAGGAGGCGCTTCCGTACTATGGGAAAGGAAGGCTGAATTTGAAATTTGATGAGGGGCTGGTCACAGAGGCGGAGCTTCATCTCAGGGAGTTCTTCCAGGAGCAGCTCTGCTCCCGTTTCCCTGATCATCAGGTGTACAGCAGCAACGAGGGATATGAGGGGTACACTCACGAGGGAAAGAGATATCTATGGATCTATGATGCGCTGGATGGGGTTGCGAACTTTCAGGCAGGCATCCCTATCTGGGGCACCTCCGTAGCCCTGCTTGAAAACTTCTGGCCGCTGTTTGGACTGTTTTACATGCCTGCAACAGGGGATTTCTTTCACGCTCAGGCGGGACAGAAGGCCTTCCGAGGGGAGGAGCGGATCCGCATTTCCCAGCAAGAGAGTATCAACGATGAGAGCGTTCTTTTGACCTATTCCCGATTTCATCAGGATTACTACTGCACTTTTCCCGGCAAGGTGCGGACCCTTGGGTGTGCAGCCGCGCACGCCTGCTATGTGGCCATGGGCCGTGCAGAAGCCGCTCTCGTCGCAAACGAATCTTACAAGGATCTTGCCGCTATTTCCGTCATTCTTGAGGCGGCGGGTGGAGCGATGCTGAGAATGGACGGGACTCCCTTCTTCTTGAGCGATTACATTGACGGCAGGAAAATAGATGAACACCTTCTCATGATGGCCCCAGCGAATTACCCGGAGATCGTGGGCTTCCTGGAGAGGGTTTACTAACCCAAGGCACAAAAGGACGCGAGGACTGAATGATCTCGTGTCAGGCAGGAGCTGAGTCTTTCGGTGTTTTGCGCATTTCCTCCAGCCACATTTCAAGGGTGGAGATGATTTTTTCTCTGTTCTTGCCGTCCCTATCCCTCTTCGCATTCCCAGCGGGCGTTTCAGCGGCGATCATGGCCCTCAATTCTTCAATGCGCCGCCTGAGAGTCAGGTCGTCAGCGTCTCGGGCGACGATTCTTTCGTAGATGTGGACGGCTTCCTTGATCTGCCCCTGGTTCACATAGACCTCAGCAAGGGTAGGGGTGACGATCTCGGGCAAATCTTCTTCCTCAACACTCTCAACTATTGGTTCCGGAATCTCCCCGGCCGGTTCTGGTGCCCCTCCAGGAAGGATTCGAAGCGATGTGCTCGCTTCTGGCGCAGGTGGCGGAGCTTCGGGAAGCGGCGAAGCTTCGGGAAGCGGCGAAGCTTCAGGAAGCGTCTGCCGGGGCGCCTCCATGAGCTGAAGGAAATGCAAGGCTTCCTGATCATCGGGCCGGTGGGCAAGAAAAATCTTGAGGCTCTTCTTTGCTTCCTCCTCTCTCCTCTGTTTGTAAAGGACTTGGGCTTGAAGCTTGTACAGCGGAGCCAGATGGTCCAAGTTTGACATGGCCTTGTCCAGTTCAGCTTCAGCATGGGCAAGGAGGCCAGCGTCGAAATAGGTTTCCGCAAGGAGGTGTCTAAGCGGAATGTCATTGGGGTACACGCGAAGAGCTTTGATACATTCCTGTATAACACGACTGTACTGGCCTGCCGCTCTCAGCTTGGATAAAACGATGCAGATCGTGTCCGCGGAAGGCCCGTTTGCCAGAATCTGATGGTAAAGGTCGTCTGAGGTTGCCATGATGGAATATTCCCCTCCCATTAAAATCTTCCGAATTTCAGGGATCAAAATTGCTTTCCTGAAGAAGCTGCTGAAGAGCCACTCTATCTCTGGCTCTTGTTTCCTTGAGCAACTGCGCTCTCTTTCTGCCTGCTGAAGCGGTACAGGATTTCCCCTTCCTTGACGAGGCCCAGTTCCCTCCTCGCCAATGATTCAACATACTCTTTATCTTTTCGAACCCGCTCTATCTCTTCGAGAAGTTCCTTATTCTCTTGGTCCAATTTTTTGATTCTCTCCAGGCGAGCCTCTCTTTCGTTGTCGATTCGATAAAGGTGTATGAATCCCCGCTCTCCGAAACCGAGCCATGCCACGACGAGACCGAGGAAGATGAAGATGAAAAAGAGAAACTTCAGCAACTCTTTCTTGTCAAAGTTCACATCCAAGAACCCCGGAATTATCATTACATGACTTTATCGACCTTCCACTGTGCAGCTATGACAATGGACCGGACACCGGCGGATTTCGCGATATCCATGGCCTGGACAACAAACCCATGTTTGACATCTTTATCCGCCTGCAAGACCAACTGGATAGATTTCTTCTCATGAACAAGAGTCTTGAGCCGTTCACCTAACATCTTAGGATCGAGCTTTTTGCCCTCCAGGAAGATCTGGCCCGAGGCATCGATGATGACGACAATTCGATTCTCCTGCTGTTCCCTGACGATATTGGAAACCGAAGGAAGTCGAATGTGCACGCCGGAGGCAATGTCAAATTGGGTGGTGACTGCAAAAAAGATCAAAAGATTGAGGACAATATCCACGAAAGGTGTGAGCAAAATGGTCTCTTCCTCTTGCTTGCTTCTCAAAAAACGCAGCATCCCCAAAATCCTTCTTCATTTGCGAGCGGCAAATTGCCGATCTATCTTAACTCGTCAACTTTGGGCGGTCGTGGAGTTTTGCATGATATCGACGATCGTGGAACAGCTCTCCTCCATTTCAAAAATGAGAGATTGTGCTCTGTTCTGGACAATGCGATGGGCGACTGTTGCCGGAATGGCCACACAGAGCCCTGCGAAAGTAGTGATGAGGGCTTCAGCAATACCTCCGGCAAGTGTTCCGGGATTACCCGGGCCGACCACCGATAGAACGTTAAAGATTTTGATCATACCTGAGATGGTGCCTAAGAGGCCCAAGAGGGTTGATACATTGGCTATCGTGGACAAGGTGGTCAAGCGTTTTTCAAGCACAATCGCTTCCCTACCCCCCACATCTACGATGGATTCCTTCACGAGCCACATCCCCTTGCTGGCGTTCTTGAGTCCCGCACAAAAGACCCTGGCAATGGATGAGCCATCCCTTTCGCACAAGAAGATCGCCTCAAACACTTTTTGCTTTTTTAGAAGCTCCTCAACGCTATGAATGAATTCGGATGGAATAATGTTCCTGCGTCTGAGTACCCATAATCTTTCAATGAAAATCGCGAAACCAATGATGGAGCAGAGGATGATAGGGTACATCACGATCCCACCCTTGACAATCATGTCAATCACGCTTTTCTCTCCGCAAATCCAGATTTTAAAAATTATGTCACATGTTCTACAAAAAGAAAAGAGAAAGTCAAGAATGATTAACTACTTCAGGGGATTGATCTTCTTCTTGACACACTCTTTCATCTTGGGGCATGTTACTACTAGGAGCACCAAAGTGTTTGCGTGGCATAATTACGCGGGGCATGGGGGTTTTCTGAAGTGACTGGCGGGAGGCCGCTGTCCTTTTCGTGACTTATCCGTGGGGGAAGCCGCAGCTCCGCCGCAGGCGGAGAATGCGGAGGGGGCAGAACTCC
>JAHECH010000135.1 GCA_024641835.1 Deltaproteobacteria bacterium | reverse complement strand
TTTTTTTATTGCTATCTCGATCTTGCACCGAGGATTGAATAAAAAATGGAAAACCATCTGCGTTTCCTATTAGGATTGGGTTTGGCAAAACCGATCCCAGTAGATAGTGTAGATTTTCACATTGGATGGACTGATATTTTCTCTTTAGATGGGACTGATCGATAGATTGTCGGGATATTTGGACCGAGGCTGGTTAGGGATTGCAGCCTCGGTTTTTGTTTTAGAGAAAGGGACTCAGAAGATTTCTGTTGAAGCGAGACGGACGTGTTCTGCGGTGACGGTCATGGATTGTTCTTTTGCTGCTGCAATGAGGGCGCCTCTGGCTAGGTGATTGGCTCTCCTGAAGAGTCCTCCTGAGCCTTGATGGATCGCCGTGATGGCAGCCTGGTCGAAGAGGTTTTTCTTGACCCCTGCGATGGACAGATGGTGTCTGAGGTATTGTTCCATGTCCTGGTGATTGACTCCCTCCAGATGGCTACGGGCTACGATACGGGAGGCCAGGGGCTGAGAGGAACGGTAGGAGAGTTTATCGATGAGGAGGGATTGACCTGCCAGGAGGATGGGCAGATAGGGTTTGGAATCTCCTTCAAATTGGGTGAGGGTGTGGAGTTCCTGAAAGACATCGAGACGGAGCAGAGAGGCCTCGTCGATGACAAGGGCCACCTTCATCTTTTTCCCTAACACGAGTTCTTGGATTTCTCTTTTGATGAGTTTGGTCAAGGTGGCTCTTGAAGTGCCAGCGGAGTGCAAGCCCAGTTCGCTTAAGATCTGCCGATACAGTTCCAGGATGGAGCCCGAGGATGCGGTGAGATAGAAGGTGGCATACTCGGAGGGGTGGAGTTGACCGATGGCATATCGCAGAGCGGTGGATTTTCCGCTTCCGATATCTCCAGTGATGAGAGCCATGGCGCCGATGCGCAGAGTGTAGTCAAAGCGTTCTTTGACGGCGATCAACTCAGGGGTTTGGAGGATCTCATGGAGGGCTAGATCTGAGGAGAAGGGTTCTCGGGTCAAGGCGAAGAAAGCGCGGTAGCTCATGGATGTCATCGCCTCCCTTCTTCTTTTCGGGACCAGAGTTTTCCTCCGTGGTACTTTGTGTTTTTATCGTTTGCCTGCACATCGGTGCCGCTGTCTCTGTTTCTTTTGACCCTGCAGTTGATGTGCAGGTCCACAGGACTGAGGAGTCCGTAAGATTTGTGCTCGTGGAACACCTCGACTCTATGGGGATCCTTTTCATGGTAAAGGACAAGCACCTTTTTCCCGATCAAGGGGATGGGGGCCTCATAGAGTTTGCCGTTCAAAGTAATGGTGCGGTCTTTAGCCACTGTGCGTCGTGTGCGCTTGCGAAAGTGATCTTGGAGATCTTTGGGGGCGGCTCTGAGGCAATGCATCTGAGCGGTAAAGCGCTCAAAAGGGCTTTGGCCGGTGGAGGTGTGTTTGCGCTGGTGGTAGAGATCATTGAGCCACAGATCCATGGCTTCATTGAGATCGTGCAGGGTCTTTCCTCTAAACCCTGAGAGAAACTGGGAGCGCACAGTGCGAAAGAATCGTTCTATTTTTCCACGGCCCTGGGGCTTGTAGGGGCTGGAGTGGATCAGGGCAATCCCCAAGGAGGCGGTAATATCCTCAAGGTGTTTGGAACGAAACGCGGGACCATTATCGAGGTAGAGTTTTCTGGGGAGCCCTCTTCTGAGAAGCGCCTGCTCCAGAGCGTCCAGATAAGAGCTCAACCCTTCGGATAGGTAAAACTGAGCATGGGGAACAAGGCGGGAGTGATCGTCGAGGAAAGCAAACAGATACGCCTTCCTCATCCGTCCGTCTACCTGCACTTGAGGACCATGCATACAGTCGCTTTGCCACAGGTCGTTGGGCAGTTCGGCTTCAAACTTGCGTCTGTCTTGGGGGGCTGCCGTCCAGCGAGGCATCAGATGGTGGCGGTGAAACAACCGATACACGGTCGAAAGGCTCAGGGGTATTCCCGGTGGGATCACCCCTCTCTTGCGCATGGTCTTGATCAGATCGGGGACCGGCATTTTGGGCAACTCTTTCCTGAGGTGAATCAGGGTCAGGGCGGTTTCCTCATCCAGCCCCCGGCTCATTCCCCGGTCTGAACGATCCGGAGGATAGAGGGATTCCAGTTTTCCATTGCTTTCTCTATAGCTTTTGATCCACCTCAAAACGGTGCTTCGGGTTAATCGTGTCCTCTGGGAGAAGGGAATAGCGTACTTCCTCTCACACTTCTCCCTCAAAAGCTTTTGCTGCTCTCCTCGGTCAAGGCGCACTCCACCCACAAAGTCGTGGATGACCCCAAAGCGAAAGATCGCCACCTGCCTTTTTTGCTCCTCCTTCATGAGCGCCATCTCCTTTCCTCGTTTTCTGGAGCTCTACTGCAACTCCATCTGTGAGGAAAAGGGCACTCTTCGGTAGGGTGGATCAAAAATGAAGAGCCTCCCAGACTAAATGGACCGGCTCACAGGGTTCTTCCCCAGGGAAAGAAGATGATCAAAGGCAGCCATCAACCCCCTCGCCCAACGCTTCCCCAGGTGCGCTTCCACCTTCCTCCTCAACGCTCTCATCCAATGCCTTTGTCGGGATCGCGATAGACCCGGAGGCCAGCGGCCTCTTAATAGTCGGTGGGTTAAACTCAAACGGATGGACTCAAGAGAAGCCTGAAACCGATTCAAATACCCTTCAGGACGTACCCTCAGCACACATCGACACTCGGGACACCGGTACCGGCGTAGCCATAGCCCCTCAGTAAACCCATCAAAAAAGGCCAACACATATCCGTGCCCCCAAACCTTCCTCCCCGCGCAGCAGGGACACTGCTCAGGCCTCGGCCAGGGGTATCGCTTCCCAAGGGAAAAAATCTCCTTGATCGTCGCCGCTACATAGAGTATCAAGATCCTACCGTTTTTGGGGGCCGCTACAATGCCCCGCTTGCTTTAAGGGCGGCAGATCCCGACAATCTACCGCCCTTATCTTTGTAAACAAAAAGGGCCTCTACCATGAGGCCCTTTTATTCCGACAATCCTTCCTCTCTTGTCAATCTATTGTGAAAATCTCCCCTCTCTTCCCTCCCCTCTATTGTGAAAATCTACAACAGGACAGATACTTGCAATCAGGTACAGGCGCCGATATGTTGGAGGTATCTGCGATTTTGAAATGCGGGTTTGTTGCAGATCAGATATTCAGACCTGCGAGCTTGATTATTTCAAACCGAAATAAAGAAAAGATCTAGGAATGAACGATTGAATATTTCATCTTAAAATAGAACGGCAAAGTCCTTGCTCAGCCTACTTTGCCACGCGCCACGAAAAAGCCCATACATGGTGCTTGCGCTCTTTCCGACGCCGTCTTTTTGTAAAACGACCGAAAAACTCTGCGATCTAATGAGTGACCTATCGTGATTTTTGCTCCCTTACTTTCCACATAGATTCAGGGAGTTCTTTGACCAACAAAAGCAGCAGGCCAGTGATCTGGAGAAACAGAGCCATTTCCCTGTATTTGATGATTTCGCTGGTCATGTCAGCCGTCTTGTTTTCAAGTTCGGCTTTTCCCTTTATTAGCTTGGCTCCATATTCCCCGCTAGCCTTTGTCAATTCAATGCTCATCTTATGTAGGTGGTCAAATGCATCCTTATCACCCTGAATGGCTCTCGATCCGAGTTCCTTCAGTGTTTCGGTGACCTCCAGTCCGGCAGCAGAACGTGATTTTAGAACTGACGAATATAGAATTGCTGCGTGCCAACGGTCCCACGCTTTTTGTATGTCGGCATCTTGGAACACGCCAAACTTAACAATTGAACGCTGAATATATCCCAAGTTGAAGTCAAGATCCGCTGATCGACTATCCTCCTTGACTTCCTGAAATTTATATTCAAGCTCGCGTGCTTCTTTTTCAACTTCTGCAAGCGCACGTTCTTTTCCAAAGGTAGTCACCCCTAGAATGAAGGTGGACAACAAAATCATCAGTGCTCCAACTAGTGATAACGGCCAGGGGCCATGAATGAATCCTGCCTTCAACCAGATACTCCTATAGCTTTGGTAGAATCCCAAATGTATTACACTAGCAGCATCAAACATGGCTGTCAAGAAAACACGGACGATCAAACCCACTGCCCAGAAGCCGAAAATAAAAGGAAGAATCGCATTTTTCAGATCCAATTCAGAGCGCAGGGTCTGCTTTTATCGAGCTTTACAAAAACTTCTTGGCTGCCATATTACCTGCACTTGACACAAACTACGGATACATTGAGAGTCACTCTTGTCCAAAAACGGTTTTAGAGAATGATTGAAAATGTCCTCCTCTTGGGAGATTGTAGTTTTGGCATAAGCAACAAAATCCCAAGGCAACAGGAGGACGGAGACCATGGTACTTTGTGCAAGCCTATTCAGTCAACTGGTTGCTCTATTCAACAAATCACAGTTCTATCACCTAGTGAAGAACCATCGGGCGGAACGTTATTCTAAAGGATATAGCTCCTGGGACCATTTTGTAGCGATGCTGTTCTGTCAACTAGCCCAAGCCAAAAGCCTCCGAGAGATTTGTGGTGGGCTGGCTTGCACCATGGGAAAGCTTCGACATCTGGGGATGAAGGAACCCCCAAACAAATCCACCCTTTCCTATGCCAATACCCACAGACCATGGCAGATGTATCGCGATTTATTCTATGAGACAGTGAACGTGTGCAAGATGGCAGCTCCCAAAAACCATAAATTCCGGTTCAGAAACAAGCTGCTTTCCATGGATTCCACCACCATCGCTCTTTGCTTGACTCTTTTCCCTTGGGCGGAGTTTCGCCGGACCAAAGGAGCCGTCAAACTCCATCTGCTTTTGGATCATGACGGATACTTTCCCGTCTACGCCTACATTGCCAACGGCAAGAAACACGATGTGACCATTGCCAGAAAGATCCCTTTGCCCCCTGGTTCTATCGTCACCATGGATCGGGGGTACAATGACTACAAGTTATTTGGCTCCTGGACGGAGGATGGCATTTTCTTTGTCACTCGCATGAAGGACAATGCTGACTACACGGTCCTAGAGGAAAACCCAATCCCTATCACCGGCAACGTGCTCAGGGATCAACTGGTTCGATTCAACGGATTCTATGCTCAAAAGGACTGTCCTCATGTCCTGCGCAGAGTCGTCGTTTGGGATAGCGAAAATGAGCATGAAATCGTTTTGCTCACCAATCATCGCAAGTTCGGAGCCAATACCGTATCGGCCATCTATAAGGACCGCTGGCGAATAGAAAACTTCTTCAAAGCCTTGAAACAGAATTTGAAGATCAAAACCTTCGTGGGTACCAGTGAAAATGCTCTTTACATTCAAATTTGGACAGCATTGATTGCTATGCTGCTGATCAAGTACCTTCAGTTCAAATCCAAGTTTGGATGGTCCCTGTCTAATCTGGTAGCTTTCCTGCGCTGGAACCTCTTTTCTTACAGGGATCTATGGGAATGGATCGACCATCCATTCGATGTACTACCGTTACAGCCAAAGCCTGTCCAACATGTCTTATCGTTGCCTGGTCTTGGACAGCATTTTCTGAGAGGGACAACCTAAACCGTGAACGGTCCATTCCGGACCCCTAACTTATTGAAAACTCAATGGCTCAGTACGAAATCCCAATTTATTTTGGACAGCAGTGATGGAAATAGAAACCTTACTTAAGAAGCTCAATGAGGAATTGGGATAATCAGAATCTCATGGTTGATCTCAAGAGAAGGAAGCTCAGGGTCTGAACATATTCCTTGGATCAAGAAAAGAAACACTCACATCATCGCCCAGCCAAAAGAACATCACCCAGTTAATTCACAATCTCTATGCCTACGGTCGTATACGCACAGAGTCAAATTGCAGGTAGGTCTCGAAAGCATCGATGAAATTCTGTTCCCTTTCTCCGACAAAAGTGCCGAGAAGTCTAGAAAAAGCTAGGAGTGAGATTCGTGACCCACGCGTTTTCAAGCGCTAGACCAAGGAGCCGTTTTCCTCTGAGTCAAGGGGGTGCAGGGACATCCTGCACCCCCTTTCCGTTGATGCTTGGCATTCTTGCGACTATTTCTTCTGCTCCTGGACAGCAGCCAAAATCGCCTTGTCGTGCGCCAATGATTTCGCATCCTCTGGCGCATACACGGGGAAGAGGTTGACTGCGACGGTCAGGTACCTCTTTGCCTTTTCCAGATCTCCCTTTTTGTACTACCCCAACCTAGTGTTCCGTTATTGTACGGTGAGTCCGGGAAAACCCTGACCGCTTCTTCAGCGTATCTGACTCCCTTTTCAAGATCGATGTTGAGGTCGATCAAAGTCCAGGCGAGAGTGTTGAGGGCACTCGCCCCTCCCTGGATATCTCACTTTCCTGTACGCCCTGATCCATTGCAAGTGTTGCAAGACCAACTATTGGAATTACGCTGAGGGCAGCCATGGCGACCGTTCTTTCGTGCCTCAGAGATTCCTTTGAGTACTGATACGTGAGGATTTCGTATTTCCCCCTCACTTCAGAGGACGTGGGGCTTCCATAGCTTTCAAGAACTTCCCTTTTCGTTGTCTGTCCTATGACAATGCCGTTCGATTTGTAATCGAATTTTTGCCCTCGCTGATCCACCGTCGAGGCGCAAGCCGCCAAAAAGATCGACAGCGCCGCTGCAGTAGCCATTGCCTTTCCATTCACTTTTATCGCTTTCCTCCTTCTTTTTTGACCTTAAAGTCGGCCGCTGCCAGACCCCATTTACTTCTCCACCTCCTTCCTTGTGACAATTTCATATCGATTTGCCGCCTTTTTACATTTCAATAGAGACGGCTTTTTCGCAGATAGTTTCCACCTAAGGTGGGATTTTTTTATCATTCAGGCTCGAATGTGATTGGCATGCGGGAAGGACCAGGCAGATCAGGGGGTGCGAAACTTCATGTATCATTACCCCTCATTGAGGAGGGCCTTATACATAGGAAGTTTTTCAGTGACCTTCTGAATATACTGCCTGGTTTCATGAGGAGAGTTGTCTCGTAGGAGTGCGTAGAGATCTTTTTCGCTCATGGACCTGATAGGATGCTTGTTAACGACTTCCCTCCTCACGGACGTGGGTCCCCAGTTGTACCCACATATTACAAGATACTCGTTTTTCAATTCCCATGGCACGTCCTCGAAATGCCTGTATTTCAGGAGATGGAGGTAGGCGGAGCCCAGTTCGATGTTGTTCCGAGGGTCATACAGGTATTCGCGGCTTGGCAGAGTGTCCTTCCCAAAAACGAATAGATAGGCTTCACGACCTGCGTTCTCTGGAACAACTTGCATCATCCCGATGGCACCGCAATTAGATATCGCCAAGGGATTGAAAAAGGACTCTGTATGGATGATCGAAAGTACGAGTTCCGGATCAAGCCTGAAGTGGGCCGCATATCTCTTGACTGTGGGCAAATGGGCTTGGGCTCTGATCAGAACATGCTCAGGAATCATGTGGATGATGAGATTGTATTTCCTCCTTTTGATCCCATCGGCGGATAGGAAGCTCGAAGGTTCAGGTGTGACCTTGCGTAGCAGTTCTTCCTCTATGTAAGGGGCCAAGTTCGAAAAATCGACTCTTTCGCCTCCCTTGGTTAGGACCTGGTCCGCCAGGAGAGTGTTCCCGTTGCCGTTCTCGTATGTAAAGACCTTGTGCGCCTGCTGTTTGATCTTTTGTCTTGCTTTTGACAAGGCCTGGCTGTCCCCTTCACGGATCACCGTTTCGATCACGATCTCCCCTCTTTCAAAGTCAACAAGGCTCCTTGCGTCCCTTTCCGTGTTGTATTCGACCCAGGTCTTCTGGGTCGAATGAATGAACTCCTGCCATTTTTTTTCAACCTCTCTTCTGAGGGCCTCCCATTCATTCCGGGAGGCAGAAACCATACCTTCCCAATGTCTTTCCTCCGACATCCGCTTGAGTTCCCAACTATGCCTCTCCGCGAGGGTGAAGTCCTGGGCTCTGACATTCTGTAAAACAAAAAAGAAACCCCAAAGCATCGAGATCAAAAGGAACAAGAGAAAAAAGGCGCGTCTCACGGCTTCTCTCCTTGGTAGATGACCCTGATTCGATCCTGCCCGTATTCCACAACCCGGTATCGAGACGGATATTGTATGATGGTGGCGAGATAGAGACTTCTTTCCCTGTATTTCACCTTCAAGACGCCCCAGCCATCATGATATTCCTCATCCAGAACTCCACCCATCCCTAGCCTTATATCCTTCACATAATCTCTGAATTCTCTGAAGGCTTCAAGGTTCGGCACCCCCGCGATCTCAACTCTGACCGGCCTCGACCCCTCTTTTTCAACCTCAGAAAGCCTTTTCCAGAAATCGGACACCAACGGTCTTGCCACCTTTTCGAAATACTGGTTCACGGATTTTCCGTCCAAGGCCTGGTTCTCTGTTAGTCCATGTATTGCGACGGGTCTTTCCGTTGAAACAAAAACCAGACTCTCCGCCGACGTGCCGCGCGCCATGCTGATAGCGACTGAAACATAAAATGAATGGATCTCCCCATAAACACCGCCTTCTTTCACCGAGGGAGAAATCAGGATCCTGAAATCCGGGATTGCAGGCGACTGACCCTTTTCAGATACCCGGTAAAATCGAGATGACATTCCTTTCTTGATCTCCCTTTCGATGTGCTCCACCCCCGGGCCTT
>JAHECH010000134.1 GCA_024641835.1 Deltaproteobacteria bacterium | reverse complement strand
CGCTACGACCTAGCGTATCCGGGGAATCTCCTGAACGAACTGGCCGAGTTTTTTCATACCACATGCATCGACTTGGGATTGCGGCAGTACATCGATGATGTCAGTAATCCGACACCGGTCACTACAGCCATCAATCAGGCTTGGGACGAGTTCCGCGAGAACCCCCACGCATTCGGCGAATTTGAGCAGTCGATCATGGCAAGACTCCTCGACCAGCTTGACCTAACCATTAGCGAATAGTGCAGTCGACTGTCTGTACAAACTAAAGTCTTTCAACTGCGTAGGGATTCAAGAATAATTATCCTATCCGAAAGTCATAACGCTCGACTCAAGTTTCTAATACCAATCATATAGTGAATAGATTGCGGAGTTTCTCATCCTGCTATTAATGGAAAGTCCACGGATTTTCAACATTACAAACTATAATCGAAACAAAATCCGTTACCTCAAAACCAACGACTACGATACGAAACCTCAACTCCAAAGAAGGAGAGAGGTATCAACCAGGGCAAAGAGAGTAATAAGCCAGAAATCATCAGGCGTGTCCGCATGACGGGCTATTCCGCGGGATATCCCCTCAGGTGATCGAGGAATGCTTCAGCCTCCTCCGGGATCTTGAAGGTGCCGAGAATCCGGCTTCCATATTGCTCGAAGAGTTCTCGCCACCGGGAGATCTGTTTCCAAAATGGCGTTTCGTCGCTGAAAACTGCCAAAGCGTAAACCTGGGGATACTTTTTGAGGACTTCTAAAGCCTTCTCCTTCCAAAGAGCAAAGACCTCATCCGGAAAGGGTTCGCTGCCCCGTATGTCCAGGATGTAGTCGATATGGGGGGCGCTGAGGTTAGCCAGGAGAGCAAATGTGGCGTCCAATGCTGATTGGCCATTTTGAAACATCCCTTCGGACATGAAGCCGCGGAAGCGCGCATAAATCCTATATTTCATCATGTTCACCAGGATTCCTCTTTCGCCAGAGCTGTAAACCAGAACGTATTTGCTCACGGATTCACCTTCCTTCAGAAAGGCCTCATATGTGAGAATATAGTCCAGGCCCTAATTGTATGGGCAGCAGGGCAGTTCCCGGAGATCAAACGAGGGATAGATACCTTTAAGGCCTGAATTTGTCAATCTGAAGCCTACCCTTGCTGGGATAACGCGTCACCGAAAAAGAAAAGCCCCGCCAACAGCTTTGGGTGTCGGCGGGGCCTTCACGGCAGGGGGTCGGTTTATCAGGCCGCTTTCACCTGGATTTCATTGGTTAGGGTAAAGCTTAAGGATTTGACCTTTTGTAAAGGGAAAGAGGCCCTGACCAAATACACCGGCAGCGGATAGAGCATTTCTGGCCTAATTTTCGTTTTGCCGTTGAAGGGCGGCGCTCTGCAAATGGCGGCCGGCATTCTTCAATCTCCTGAGACCGTCCCAGTATAGATCTGTCATGTGCATACCCTGCGATCTGATCGGACATTGACCCCAAGGCTTATTTGGGAAATCGCTACCTACCCTCAAACCTGGCTTCTCAATAGGTTTGGATTTGTAATCACTCGCAGAAGACAATGTCAAACGTCAAAAATGCATGCGTAATTCTTGTAAAAACAAGTGATGGATTAATACAATTTTTCAATTTCTTGACTTCGATTGAAGGTAATAGCTCATGAAGAAACCCTCTTGCTCCATCCTGCTTCTGACCGTCACAAAATATTCCGGGAACTTTGTGCTTTACACACAACAATAGCTTTCCTAAACTCCTTCCCACAAAAAGAGTCCTCCATCAATTCACTAGAAGAGGTGAAACATGGCGAAAAACCGCATCTGTAGTCTTCTTGGTATCCGTTATCCCATCATCCAGGCGCCAATGAACTGGGTCAGCGGTGCTGCCTTGACCGCTGCTGTATCGGATGCCGGCGCCATGGGCACGCTCGGGCCCAATGCAGGCGCCGATAAGATTAATCCGGACGTGGAAGCCACTGGAGAACTCATGCGCCGGCAGATCCATAAGGTGCGTTCGCTGACGGACAAGCCCTTTGCCGTCAACGTGACAGTGGGCTTTGGCGAGGACATGAAATACTCCAAAAAGATCGTTGACGTGCTGGTGGATGAAAAAGTACCCGTAGCCATCGTATCCGTGGGCAGGCCCGAGGTGTATACCGAAACCCTGAAAAAAGCCGGCATCAAAGTGCTTCATGCCATCTCCACAGCCCGGCACGCCCAAAAAGCCCAGGAAGCCGGTGTGGATGCGGTGATCTGCGAAGGTTTTGAGGCCGGCGGCCACAAGGGATTTACAGAGCTGACCACCTTTGCTCTCACCCCCATGGTAGCAGACGCAATCGACATACCAGTAATCACCGGCGGCGGCATTGGAGATAGCCGCGGGGTGTTGGCAGCCCTAGCCCTAGGCGCAGACGGCATTTACATGGGCTCCCGCTTTATGGTCACCCAGGAATCTGAAAGCCATGACAATGTCAAACAGGCCGTGGTACATGCCAATGACGTCTGCACCGTATCGGTTCCCAAGAGATTTATGCTGGCCCGGGACCTGCAAAATGCCTTTACTGGAAAATTTAAGGAACTGCAAGAATCAGGTGCTTCAAGTGAACAACTCATCCAATATCTGGAAGAACACAGCCCATACCAGGCCCAGCACCTGGGAGATGCCGCGAATGCGGAAATTCACTGTGGCCAGGCAGCGGGCCTTATCCACGACATTCCCCCGGCCGCAAAACTTATCGAGTCCATCATCGCGGATCTCAAAAAACGCTTTGCCGCCCTAGAGGAACAGATAAGGGTGTTTGGCTGAAATGGAAACTTCCCAGCGTTTGAAAATGATCGATGGCACAATCGTATCGATGAAATTTTACGACAGGCACTAAAAATTAGGGAATACCATTCGAGAGTGAAGGATAAATAGCGCGCTCTATCCGTTTCAACGCCATCAAGAGAGGAGATTGTCATGAGCGAAAGTCAAGTGGAGCTAAATGAGAATCGGAGAAAGAACCTAGGCCAGTTTGCAGAACTGCTTCCTGAGGTGTTTAAGGAAGTGAGGTCTCAAGCGACTGAAGTCTACAGAGACGGCGCCCTGAGCGCTAAGGTCAAGAGGCTCATGGCAATGGCCATAGCCCTTGGCGCCGGGTGTCGTAACTGCATCCTTGGTCAGACCATGTATGCCCTGGAAACAGGAGCCACGAAAGAAGAGATCCTGGAATTGATCTCCGTAGTGGTGAGCATGAGAGGAACGACTGGGGTTGCTGAGTCTTTAAGGGTCATCCAGCTTCTGGATGAACTAGGGAAGCTGTGATCATTGCGATTTAAGACAACTGAGTTCGAACGATTTGTTTCGCCAATCGCCTGCCTAGAACCAACGGGAGCACGGGTTCCCAGTTACAACTACGATACGAAAGGTGTAACTGCCAACTTCCGGTCAGGGTCCCTAGCTGACTTAGAAGGGCGAATGAGCAGGAGCAGACAGGGGGGTCTGAGGGGGGACAGAAGGAATAAATGAGTCCGAGGGAGTGGCGGAGAACGCAAAGGGGAGTACGAGAGTCGGGAGGCCAGAGATAGCTTAATTTGGGAAATCGTTGGTGGATGATCGATCTTATGCACGATGGACTTGGATCTGTAATCGGTCATTGTTGAGGCTCCAAAACTCACCACCTACAGCCTCAATTCCCAACTTAGATGAGATACGCTGCTATTCTCTTGCGCGAGCAATCTGCACCGGCGGATGGGGAATTCGACTAGTCACAGTAAGGCTGCCCACTACGTTTCCGGCACAGATACAGACCAGCAGCTATTCTCATCGCACCGCAGCCCGCTGAATGCGACAAACTCAGCGAACCCGCGAAAATTTTTGGTAATATAAATCAGTGAAGCGGATATACTCGTCTCTAGTTTCTGGAGTTCCTTTTGGATTTTTGAAGATGGTAACGCAATACGCCATTCCGTGATAGGATTTTTGCAATTGGAACCAAAGCCGCTCACCTTCCAACCAGGCCCTACCCGTGTCCACCCCCCCGGTTACGTATGAACCACGATAAGTCACTGTCCCGTCCTTTGTGGTTTCAGCTGACCAATTCCCTGGCATGAATCCGGTAAGCGTGGAAGGGAAATATAACGCCCTGAGATCGTCTCCAGTGATCTGGTCTTCTTTGGACACGTGAATACTCACTAACGTCCCGCTACCAAAACCGGCCTTTATGAGACCTTCTACAAAAGAATCCTCGACTCGTCGGTCTTTGAATGGCCAAAAATACAAATAAAAACGATAAGCCACGGTGCGCTTGTAGTAAGCTTTGGATGAAGCCTTCGCTTCCTCAATGCGGTCGAGGTGGGCGTAAGCTGATGCAAGAACGGCTAGCGGAGGCCCAAGCTCTGGGTTGAGTTTCAGCGCCTTCTCAATTGCCACTACGGCCTCTTGCCATTCTCCCATGCAGAAGTGTGCTATCCCAATATCGCCCAAGTAACGGGCCGGATTAAGGGGGTCCAGCCGCATTCCAGTCTTTGCATACTCCATCCCCTCTGCAGGCCTTCCAGACATGCTCAGCACCCAGCTCATGGCACTATGGCAAGCCGGATCATTTGGATCTAGGGCCAGAGCCTTCTGAAGCTGGGATATCGCCTCATCCCACTCACGCAAGTTGAGATCCATTAGGCCTGCAACCTGGTATGCGATGGATGTAGGCTTCTTCATTGCCTCCATGAGGTGTAGCCGCGCACGTAACCGAGCCACTTCATAATTCAGCTTAAAGGCGTCCTGCATTCCGTTGTTCGTCCCTTCAAGATAAAGCAAAGCCAACGCTGCTTGAGCTCGACTAAAGTTCGGGTCCAGCTCAATCGTTCTTTTGAAGCATGCCTCTGCCTTTCCAAGATCCTCTTTTGTAAATCTGAGATAATACTCCCGCCCTTTCATAAACTCTTCATAGGCTGCCGGGTCATTGGTCCCCTTCTGGTTGACAAGCGTCTTCTCCCCTGCTGTCAACTTCACGGCAAGGGCGCCCACAATCTTCTGATTGATCTTGTCCTGTAACGAGAAGACATCCTTCATACTCCCGTCATAGCGCTCGGCCCAGAGGTGCTGCCCTGTTAAAGCATCGATAAGCTGCGCGTTGATCCGCACCTGGTCCCCCGCTCGGCGAACGCTTCCTTCCAATACATATCGTACCCCCAGTTCCTCCGCCACCTGTCGAATCTTCACAGGCTTTCCCTTGTACAGGAAAGTTGAGTTGCGGGCGATGACAAGGAGCCCTGAGATCTTGGAGAGATCGGTGATCAAGTCTTCGGTCATCCCATCGCTGAAATACTCCTGCTCAGGATCGTCACTCATGTTTACAAAGGGAAGCACTGCGATAGAGGGTTTGTCCGGTAGTGGGAAAGCCATTTTCTCCTTAGAGGCAGGCTCAATAGACAGAGCGCGGAAATGAAAGTTCCAAACTGCCAAGCCAATAATCACTATGAGAACTGCAACTGCACCGGCAAGGACTCCTTTTCTCCTCCATACCGGGATCGAAGGCTTCTTGTCCTTTGCCCCAGCAACAACCACTCTTGGCTCCATCAGAACCTTGTAAGCACCCACAGCCTTCGCAATATTCTTGACGGTCTGCTCTCCGAGATACTCATACCCCAGTGGCAGCTTACTTTCGATCTGGTCAAAAGCTGTCTTGGAGATACAGATCCCTCCAGGGTCAGCCAATGCCTCTAAGCGGGCAGCGATATTCACTCCATCTCCGTAAATACGGTTTTCCTCCTCGATCACATCCCCAAGATTGACTCCAATACGAAACTCCATACGACGGCTCTCAGGAAGCTCTGCATTCCGCGCCTTGAACTCGTTCTGCGCCGCCACCGAACATTGCACTGCATCCACTACACTCGCAAACTCGGCCAGTATATTATCCCCCGGCGAGTCTATGACTCGTCCACGGTGCTGATGGATCAGTTCCCCCATGATTTTCCGATAGGCGGTAAGAGTCTTGACCGTCTCGGCCTCATCCTCGCCCATGAGGCGACTGTATCCTTTCACATCCGCACTCAGAATAGCCGTGAGCTTGCGCTTAAAGGACTCTGGTGACATAAGATCACCTCCAAAATGAAAAAGCCTCCAGAAGGGAACAAAAGTCCCCTGGAGGCTTCACTTTCAAAACCTTCGGGTGGCATGCTTTCATGGCCATCTCCGGAAGGTTAGGGTTATGATGAAAGTTAACCGGAAGACGGAATTGTTTGGAAATTAAAGCAAGGGTACACCTTATAGGGAAAATGTCCAGATCTTTTATGTGGCTGATATAGCACCGGATTGAAGATTAGGACTTGCAATCACGCGCCTGAAGCACCATCCGCCCGCTTTCCACTTCGATACGAAAGCTGGAAATGCCAACTCCTGCTTAGGCGGACTCCCTACCCGCCTTGATAGGGCAAAATGAGCAGGGGTGAATGGAAGGATATTGAGAAAGCATATATGCTGGTCCAGGACGACGAAGGAAGAATGTTAAGCTTAATTCGAGTGTGAGCTATTTCTTGCTTCTGGGCTTTTTCAGGCCGGTTATCCCGGCCATGTTGTAACTGTTATGGATATCCGTCAGTTCCATGGAAGACAAATGACTTGATTGTAAGAGGCTCTTGTAGATCATCCGCATTGTAGTTTCATCGATTTTGCCTTTTATCTCTATTGCCACTTGATGGGAGAGGAGGGTTTTCTCAGATACTACATAAGGCTTCTCGTCGAAGTCGACCGCACAGTCTTCATCAAAGCAAGGGTATTGGCTTACCTTGAATATAAAGTGTCTATGGCCTTTTCTTAAACGTGGGTTCTGAAAACTATCCAGTGAGGTCGTGGTAGTGCAGAGGAAAAATTCTCGTGCCTGGGAATAGGCACCAGAAAACCCGACACATATGAACCACCGAGGTTTGTCTTTCTCCCCATACCTGGCAAAAGGAAATCCACTCCATCGAAAGATTGTGCCAAGCTCAACATTCAATATCTTTTAGTGCTCTGTAGGTTAAATAGACTTCTTCTTGGTAGCTCAATTGATCCTTCTTTTTAGAAAGGAGATCACCATCAAATTCCAAAGCATAATCGATGATGGCATTTTTCTTGTTATCCCAAGTGCGGCGCCATGCTTTAATACTCTCATGGCTTGAGTCACTGGCCATGCTTGAGGTCACCCATTGACTTGCAAATATTTCAATCAGCCTGTCCATCAGCGCGACCTCATATGGAGAAAAATAGTCCAAATTAGCCTTGCCTTTCTCCACAACAAATTCACCCCATTCGTCTTTCGTAAATCTGTATTTGAGGGTCTCAGCTTTGTCTCTATAAATTTCGATTGGTACCGGCCCTCTTTGCATGGCGCTGTAAACAAGGTCAAGAGACGGCCTGCCGGTTTCCTTGAGACTGAAGAAATCGAAAAAGGCAAGATATTTGAAGAGGAATGTTTGATAAAGCGGCTTCTTGACCCTCGCTCTATGCTGTTCGGCAAAGTAGGCAATTGCATTCTGGATTTTTTCGTTTCTGTATGGAACCATTGGAAACCTCTTAATTATTATAGTCCTCTGATATGTTATTTTCAATGGCCTGTCAACTAGAGGTGAGATTGCAGCAAGACCCCAAAAACACTGTGTTTTCTTTCAATGAGGCTTTTCATCTTCCCCGGTATACTGGGTTGGGCGGGTTATCCAATATGGAAAAGGGAAGCCCCGCCAACCGGCTTTGGGGTCGGCGGGGCCTTCGCGGCAGGGGGTCGGTTTATCAGGCGGCTTTCACCTCGATTTCATTGGTGAGGGTGAAGCTAAAGGTTTTGACGCTCGCTAAAGACGAAAAATCCTTTTCGTATTTTCCGAGGTGATGTACGCCACCTCTTCAAGCCGCATCTGCCTCAACTCAGCGATCCGATTGGCGGTATGGATGACATAGGCCGGCTCATTTCTCTTACCTCTAAAAGGAACAGGAGCGAGAAACGGGGCATCGGTCTCGATGATCAACGATTCCAAAGGAATCTTCTGCGCCACTTCCTGGATCATAGTGGCATTCTTGTAGGTCACTGTCCCCGGAATGGATATGAGATAACCCAGGTCCACGAAAGACATGGCGAGATCGTAAGTCCCTGAAAAACAATGGATTACCCCACCATGGGCTTCCGGCCTTTTGCTTATAATATCGAATACTTGACGATCTGCTGCACGGCTATGGACGATCACCGGCAAGGCGAGGCGAGCAGCCATGTCGAGCTGCTGTTGAAAGGCCTCAACCTGTTTTTGAGGGGGGGAGTGGTGTCGGAAAAAGTCAAGGCCGATTTCTCCCCAAGCGACGATTTTGCGTTTTGACGCCAGAGAGAACAAAGTCTCCATCAAGCGGGAATCCAGGTCCTTGGCATTGTGAGGGTGACATCCTACCGCGGCAAAGATGAAATCGTGCTTTTCTGCCAGCTCTAGGGCCTTGAGGGATCTTCCGAGGTCTGTCCCAATGGTGATGATGTGGGTTAAGCCAGCCTGAAGGGCTCTTCGGAGTACCTCTTCCCGATCCCTGTCAAAATCGTCCATTTCCAGATGGGCATGGCTATCTATGAACATACTCAACTACCTGATATTCCTATGATCTATGGTATGGTATAATAAGCCATTGGACGGGCAAAAGCAAACAAATAGGTTGAAATTTTCTGGGAATTTTATAAAATGTATAAGTTGTAAGTAACCTGAAAGGCATTTATCAGCCCATGGCCGTTATTGTAAGAGACGTAGAGCAATCTGCTACGGCGGGGAAGACT
>JAHECH010000133.1 GCA_024641835.1 Deltaproteobacteria bacterium | reverse complement strand
GCTGGTCACCAGGCAGCGTTTGGCGCACCATAGCCGCTATGGCTACGGTGCGCGTTTCCTTCGTTTCTCTATTTTGAAAGAGACCCCCGCGGCCCCTCAGGCGTTTCTAGTACCCCTGTGTTCAGTAACGCCATTTGCCAGCTTACCCTCAAACCGCTGGGCGTGGAAAGAGACCGGCCCTTTCCACAATCTCGGGAACTCTCTCTTCCCATTCAATCGCCATGATATGGAACCCCCGAATGCCTTTCACCTCCTTGAGGCGCTCCATGCTCTCTACGCAGATCCTAATGCCTTCCTCAGCCTGCTTTTCCTTGGGGACTCCGGACATGCGTTTAATCAGTTCATCGGGTACGTCCATCCCGGGGACTTTGTTCTTCATATACTTGGCCATGCCCGCGGATTTAAGAGGCGTCATGCCCGCCAGGATGCTGATCTTTTCATCCAGGCCCCGGTCCCGAACTCCCTGCATCCATTTTTCAAACTTGTCCAGGTTATAAATGCATTGGGTCTGGATGAAATCCGCTCCCGCTTTCACCTTCTTCGCGAGCCTGGCCACACGCAGTTCAAAGGGATCCGCAAAGGGATTCGCCGCAGCGCCGATGAACATTTTGGGGGGATTGAGGATATCATCCCCTCCGTAAAATTTGCCCTCGTCGCGCATTTTCCTGACCATCTGAATGAACTGGATGGAATCCAGGTCATAGACGTTTGCAGCCATGGGATGGTCCCCGAAACAGGGATGATCCCCCGAGAGGCAAAGCATGGTATTGATCCCGTGTGAGTAAGCGCCGATGATATCGCTCTGCATGGCGAGGCGGTTGCGGTCCCTGGTGACCATTTGAAGAATGGGGTTGAGACCCATCTGTTTGATCAGGAGACAGGCGGCAAAGCTCGACATGCGGACCACGGCCGTCTGGTTGTCGGTCACGTTAATGGCATCCACGTAGCCTCTCAGCAGGTTCGCTTTCTCCTTGATTTTTTCCGGAACAGCACCCCGCGGAGGACCGCATTCCGAAGTCACCGCCAGATGGCCTGCAGTCAAAACCTTTTCCAGCGCACTTTCCGTTTTCATGATGCCAGATCCTCTCTGATGATTCGTCTGGGGCCGCCATCGCGGCTCGTTCGCCAGTCTTTCGCGGGCATGATGTCTTCATACCGTTTCTCCAGTCCGAGGGCTTTCAACCGGTCCCAGATCAACTGCCATGCACAATCCACCTCGGCATTGATTTCGCACTTGCCCCGGGTCGAACCGCCGCAGGGCCCGTTCAGCAGCCGCTTGGAGCACCGGGCAATGGGGCAGATGCCTCCGGTCAGTCCCAGAAGACAGTCGCCGCATCCCTGGCACCGTTCAGCCCACACCCCCTGGCGCTCGGATGCGCCCATGAATTTCGTGTTCACTGCGGGAAAAACCGGTTTTTCTTTAAATCGCCTTGCAACCTCCTGAACGCCGCACCCACAGGCCATGGAGAGAACGGCATCCGCCTGATCAATCGTGTTGATCAACTCCTCCACGTATTCGGGGTCGCATTGCCTCTCCAGAGTCACCTCCTTCACATCCAGAACCTTTCCTTCCTTCATAGAGGCCATCTGAACCGCAGCCGAGAGAAGGCCCACTTCCTTTCTGCCTCCGGCAGCGCAGACCGTCACACACTCATTGCAGCCTACCAGAAGAATCCGGCCATAGGGCCTGATGAGTTCAAGGATTTCTTCAATCGGTTTTCGTTCAGCCGTGATCATCGCTTCTATCTCTCCTTCGATTTAACGTTCAGCCCGCAGCCTTCGCCTCGTGCTTAAGAAACGCCTTTGTCGGATTCGGTCCCAGGCGGCGGATCTTTTCTGTAAAGTCTGATGCGGTTTTAGCGAAACGCTCTCCCATGCCCGCAGACATGGTCATCATTTCAAGCCGCTCCCCGCCAATGCCGATCTCATCGAGAAGCCGTTTCAGATAAACCACACGGCGGCCGGCCTTGATATTTCCACTCTTGAAATGGCAGTCCCCCTCCAGGCAACCCGCCACATAAACACCGTCTGCACCCTTCTGAAAGGCCCTCATGATGTGGAGGGCATCCACCTTGCCTGAACAAGGGACCCGGATGATATGAACATTGGGAGGGTAAGAACACCTCATACTTCCTGCCGTGTCTGCAGCCGTATAAGCACAGTAATGGCAACAGAAGGCAACAATGACTGGATCAAAGTTCTCCACTAGAGTACCCTTTCTAAGAGCCCATCGACTTTGGCCATGATCTGGTCATCTTCGTACTGCATGAGCTGTATGGCCTTCGCAGGACATTCCGCAGCACAGACTCCGCAGCCATGGCATTTGGCCGGATCAATCTCGGAGTATCCATCCGCGTTGATGAAAGGCACGCTAAAGGGGCATGCCCTCACACAGATCAGGCATGCGGCGCACTTCTTGCCGTCAACCCGAGCCACAGACGCTCCCAAATTGATCACATTTCTGGCGAGCAGGGTTTGAGCCCTTCCTGCGGCGGCTTGTGCCTGAACAATGCTTTCGCGGATGGTCTTCGGGGAATGAGCTGCGCCGGCAACAAAGAATCCTGGAACCGGCAGATCCACAGGCCTAAGCTTCACGTGGTCTTCCAGGAAATAACCGTCCGAGGTCCTGGGAAGCCGGAAGATCATGGCCAGGTCTTCGGTCCCTTCTTCGTCCGCGATCAATCCCGTGCTCAACGCGAGACAGTCTGCAGAGACCCTGATCTCTTTATTCAGAACGGGATCCTTGAAAAAGACATCCACCTGGTTCCCATTCGCCTGAACCAAAGGTTTATTCGAGGCTTCATACGGAAAGAAAAGGACCCCCCGCTCTCGTGCCTTGCGGTAATAGTCCTCCTGGAATCCGTAGGTGCGCATATCCCGATAAAGCACGTAGATCTGGAGTCCAGGGTTGATATCCAGCAACCGGAGGGCGTTCTTCATCGCCGATTGGCAGCAAATCCGGGCGCAGTTGGGATTGTCGGGGCAACGAGAACCCACACACTGAACCATCACCACCTTTTCCCAGCTCTTGGGCTTTTCAGGGTCATCCTCCAGCACCTGATCCAGGTCGAGTTGCGTCAGCACCGCCCGGTGATCATCCAGGAGATATTCCTGAGGCCGATTCGCGAGAGCTCCCGTGGCGATGACGGTGACTCCGTGGGTAATCTGGCGGTAGAACATCTGAGGGCCAACCTGCAATCCTGTCCTGAAAAGCCCGGGCATGCCGCTGTGGTCTACGATGACAGACCTCGTCAGGACCTGGATGTTTTCATGATGCATCGTTCGCTGGACGAGGTCTTTCATGTAGGCTCTCACATCGTCCCCTTCCAGCGTCTTCCGGATGTCCTTCGCAATCCCACCGAGTCGGTCAGATCTTTCCACGAGGTAGACTTTGAATCCCTGGTCAGCCAGGGTGAGAGCGGCGTTCATACCTGTGACGCCCCCGCCCACAACGAGAATATCTCTATTCATCGGCAAAACGTGCTCTGTGAGGGGGTGAGCCAGGGCCACGCTTGCTGCGGCCATACGAATCAAGTCCTTGGCTTTGTTCAAGGCTTCAAAAGGCTGATCCGGGTGAACCCAGGTGTCCTGATCGCGAATATTGGCGATCTCCACCAGGTATTTGTTGAGCCCCGCCCTCCTGACCGTATCTTGAAAAAGAGTCTCGTGGGTTCGGGGAGAACACCCCCCAATGACCACGCGGTTGAGGTTTTTTCCCTCAATGCTCCTCCGAATCTGCTCGAGCGATTCCCGGGAACAGCCATGCCCTATCACCTGGGAGACTGCCACCTGGGGAAGCTTTCGAGCATAGTCAGCCAGGGCTGAGACGTTGATTAGTCCGCCAATGTTGTAGCCACAGTCACAGAGAAAAACGCCTATCCTGGGTGTCTCGGTGCTGATCTCTCTCTCAGGAGGAAAATCCCCCTCATCTTCGATCGGTTCGGCCCTGGTCGCCAGGGTGCTGGCGGCCATGCAGGCCGCAGCACTTGCCTGAACCACGGTTTCCGGGATATCCTTCGGGCTTTCGAAAAGGCCGCAAACGTAGATGCCCGGTCGTGTCGTTGCGACTGGGCTAAAGGTTCCCGTTTTCGCGAAATGGTGATGATTCAACTCGATCCCCAGCCTTTGGGCGAGATCCTGGAGGGCTGTGGGAATGGCGAATCCCGTAGAAAGGACCACCATATCGAAAACTTCCTTCTTCGGAAGGCCGTCCTTCCCCGGAAGGCCGCTCCCCATCGGCGTGTAGGTGATGGAGAGATCCCCGGTTTCCGCTTCCCCCTCGACCGTATGAGGCCGGGTTCGTTCAAAGCGGACATGGTAATCATCCTTGGCTCGCTGGAGATACAGTTCGTAATCCTTTCCGGAGGTTCTCATGTCCATATAAAAAATAACGGTCTCGATGCTCTCCTGGAATCTTTCCTTGGTGACGATCGCTTCTTTGAGAGCATACATGCAGCAGGCGCTTGAGCAATAAGGGAGAGAGGGCTTCTTGACGCCGCGCGACCCCGCACACTGAATCCAGGCAATTCTCTTGGGCTGCTTTCCATCCGAAGGCCTTACCAGTTGGCCCAGAGTTGGCCCAGAAGCGGACAGGATTCGTTCATATTCGAGCCCGGTAAGGACATTCGGGTAGACCCCATAGCCGTAATCTTCCAGGACGCATGGATCGAACAAAGCCGCTCCGGGCGCCAGGACGATGGAACCCACCTCAAGCTCCTCTGATTTCACCGGTTCGTCCGGGATGATCGCGCGGGCAGGGCAAATGCCGGCGAGCTTCTCTACGTCTGCGCATTTCCCCAGGTCAATGGAATAGGCATAGGGCGTGGCCTGGGGATATCGCATGCAGGTCGGTGCCCTGTGATCCAAACCAGGCGTGAACAGGACGCACTCTGGAAACGCCTTAAAGCAATCTCCGCACGCCGTGCACTTGGTCAAATCGATGAATCTGGGGCTCCTTTTCAGGGTGACCTTGAATCGTCCTGGGTCACCTTCCAGACCGAGTAACTCGGTCAGGGGCAAAAGCTCGATATGAAGCTGCCTCCCGCTCTCGGCCAGATGGGGCGAGATGGTGCAAAGATCACAGTTGTTTGTGGGAAAGGTGCGGTCGAGTTGGGTGATCAGGCCGCCAATGGCCGGCGCCTTGTCGATCAGCACCACATCCTTGCCTGCCTCTGCCAGGTCGAGCGCAGCCTTGATCCCACCAAGGCCGCCGCCAATCACGAGAGCCCTGTTGCTCTTTTTTTCAGGATCATGATCTGTCATCTGTATTCTTATATTCCCTTCATCCCTAAGGTGCATTTCGCAATGGTTTTTTTATCCCTGTTTCGTCGGAGGATCTCATCCGTGCCGGGGATCACGAGACGGTCTTTAGATTCCTGCATAGTCCAGAATGGTGGGGAGGCGGTGTTCCCAGCCCAGGGTAACGATCTGGACACCCTGGGCAATGCCCCTGAGGTGCTTGATGGTCTCGCCTGCGATGATGAAGCCTTCCAGCTCACGATCTTTCGCCTGCCGCATGCGCTTGATCATCTCCTCCGGAATGTGCGCACCGCGCTCATAGGTGGCCATATATCTGGCAATCCCAACCGTCTTCAGAAGAAAAACAGTGGGAATAATGGGCACTCCCAGACCTTTCGCTCTGTCCATGAAAGAAACAAAACGATTCATGTCGAAAACGGACGGCGAAATGAGGAACTGAGCTCCAGCTTCAATTTTCTTCTGAGCCGTCTCGAGCTCCTGATCCAGCTCCCGTTCATCTGCAAAGGGCCTTATGATGCAACCTACAGTAAAGCTGGGCCTGCCGTTGAGCTCGAATCCAGCGATATCCACACCTTTCTCCAGGGTTCGGAGCGCCTGGAGCAGGGCCAATTCGTCGAGATCGTCTACCGGCTTGGCATTCACATGATCTCCGTATGGCATGTCTTCGCCTCGGACGACAATGAAATTCTGTATGCCCAGCACGTGAGCTCCGAGAACATCCCCCTGAAGAGCCATCCTGTTTCTGTCTCGCCCATAGACATGGATGATAGGTTCTATTCCCTGCTGGCGTATGAGCACGCCGCCTGCCAGGGCACACATTCTCATGACTCCGTTATCCATGTCAGGAATGATGACAGCATGAATCCGCTCCTTGATCTTCCGGGCATTGGTGACCATTTCAGAGATGTTCACCCCCTTGGGAGTGTTCATCTGAGCCAAGATCAAGAACTCACCCGATGATAATCTCTTCTGAAAGCTCATACGTCCCCTTTCTGTCCCCTCCAAGTGAAGTCCATTTATATCTCTTCGCTCTTCACCCTATTTGCGAATCGAAACACCAAGGAAATCTTTTTTTGCATTGGGTATGCCAAATCATTCCAGGAAAACCCATCATCTCAGTATACCTAGACAGACGGCCTTTTCCAAAGGGAAATTTGGATGAAGAATGCGACCGATTCACACGAAAAAGATTGCACCCCTGCAATAGCGTCCGCCAAAGTCATTGCATGAATGCAATTGAGCTTATGGATTGCACTCTCTTCCTTTTCTGATGAGTGAATGGACATGAAATGATCTGGCAGGGAAGATAGGTCCAACCCGCGTTCAGAGTGATAATGGAATCTGTTTGACCTGTTGCTCCTGAAACAAGAAATGCTGATAAAAGGACACCAGCCGAGGCATTGAACTTGAAAGAATCTAAACCTCGTGGCGGACAATGATTGCAACGCTGCAATGGAATGCGTCTCTTCTATGGATAAATGAGACCGCACCTTACTTGTGGAAACGATACGATCCAACTCGATATTCGCGGTGGAGAGCGTATTGATAACGTTCAAAAGTTTTTACATGCGCTCACAAAAAGGAATCTCTTACAGCGAGCCGCACGTCGGGAAGGGCTGGGGTCTTTTCTGGAGTGACTGGCGGGAGGGCGCCGTCTTTTCACGACTTATCTGTGGGGGAAGCCCCGGCCCCGAGCCGAGGCGAGGGGAACGGTGGAGGGGGCAAGTTTCCCTCGCGGATAAGTCGTAGAAAAGACCAACCCGGGAGCCTCGGAACGCAAGAGAAGGCCCCAGCCCTTCCCGGGTGTGATGGTCCCATGCAAAGACTTTTGAACGTTTCTAACGGATTGGATTGACAATTTGTTGGGCCGGGACTAATTTTTGCATACATGCAATAGGACGCGTGTCCCTTGCAGCCTGTTGCGCGAGAGAAGAAGTAATGGCGGTTTCGGATGGTAGCATGAGTCAACACAATGAAAATCAGACCCGGATTATTCTGGACAGCATTGCGGACGGAGTCTTCACCGTTGATTCCGGCCTAACGATCACTTCTTTCAACCGTTCTGCCGAACAGATTACGGGAATCAGGAAAGACGAGGCAGTAGGACGGTATTGCTGGGAAGTCTTCAAAGCGAGCATCTGCGAAAAGCGATGTGCAATGAAACACACGATGAAGACAGGAAAGCCTGTGGTGAGCCAGCCGGTTTTCATTGTCAATCACCAGGGCGACAGGATTCCTGTCAGTATTTCAACGGCTCTCCTCAAAGACCAGGACGAAAAAGTGATCGGAGGCGTGGAGACTTTCAGAGATTTGAGCGTGGTGGAAGAACTGCGCAAGGAACTCCTGGGCCGGCATTCATTCCAAGACATCATCAGCAAGAATAAAGAAATGCGGCGTCTGTTTCAAATGCTGGAGCAGGTGTCTGACGCGGACGCTACGATCCTGCTAGAGGGAGAAAGCGGTACGGGCAAAGAGCTTTTTGCAAAGGCGATCCACGCCCTCAGTTCAAGAAAGAACGGGCCCCTGATCACCATCAATTGCGGATCTCTCCCGGATACCCTCCTGGAATCAGAGCTGTTCGGCTATGAAAAGGGCGCTCACAGCACTGCATTCAAAGATAAGCCCGGAAGGTTGGCCCTGGCCAATGGCGGGACTCTTTTCCTGGATGAAATCGGTGATATCTCTCCTGCCTTGCAGGTTCGTTTGCTGCGGGTGCTTCAAGACAAGACTTACGAGCCGCTGGGCAGTACGAAATCCCAGAAGGCTGACGTCAGGATCGTAGCCGCTACCAACAGGAACCTGGAAGAACTGGTGGAAGAAGGCAAATTCCGACAGGATCTCTACTACCGCGTCAACGTGGTCAAGCTGGTTTTGCCCCCTCTCAGGGAACGGAAAGAGGATATCCCTCTTCTCATCGAGCATTTTATCCGTAAATTCAGCCTGTTGAATAGCAAGGAGATCCAAGGCCTTTCTGCTGAAGTGTTGCCGGTTCTCATGTCTCACGCCTTCCCCGGAAACATCAGGGAACTGGAAAACATCATTGAGTATGGGACGGTGGTCTGCAAGAACGGCCTGATTGGGATGGAACATCTTCCAGACTATCTCAAGCAGACCGGACAGGGCGCGAACAAAAGCGCCGCCGAGGAAAAAACTTGTTCCCTGAAAACCGTGGAGAGAAGCTATATCTATGAAGCCTTGAAGCGAAATCAATGGAACAGGACGGCGACAGCTGTGGAGATGGGCATTCACCCTACCACCCTCTGGCGAAAAATGAAGCGCTTCAGCATCCAAATCCCCAAAGGAGCGGAAGACAACTCTTCTCCTCCCTCATGAATGGGCAACGCAAAATTTCTTGACAGATGAAATCAAACACTGAAAAATAATATTTGCATTGGGCCCACGAAGGGCTTCAAACACGGCTTAGAAGCAGTCAGAAGCAGAAGAAAGTCAATCCCCTTTAAGCAAACGGTATACAGGCCAGGAAGGTCTTTGCGTGTTGAAACTCGCGACTTCGTGGCCT
>JAHECH010000132.1 GCA_024641835.1 Deltaproteobacteria bacterium | reverse complement strand
AGTGGACAGATTAGCCCGGAATGGGTGGACGGATTAAATCGGAATCAGTGGACGGATTGGATCGGAATAGGTGGACAGATTAGCCCGGAATGAGTGGACAGATTGGGCCGGAATACGCAATCAGTGGCTTCCTGGAGCCTTAATACGGGTGGGATCATCTTGGGAACCTTTAATTTACCTTGCCCCAGACCAGATGGCACCCTCCTCTGCCATGATCTCAAACGTCGCCTCTATCATGGCGTCGGTGAGGTGTTTCGGGTGAGCCATTTCCTGGTTCGTATCAGCAAAAGGCATTCCGCAATTGGGACATTTCCCTTCTTCCCGGTTTTCGTTGGTTCGAATAGAGAGGCCACAAACGCAAACAGCCCCCGAAGCTTCCATGAGCGACCCTCCTGAGGAATAGCCGTGCACCATAGCCCTTTGCTGCCTTTCCAACCGCCCGTCGCCCAAAGCACTTTACACCCATGGGGATAAAGTGCTGTCGAGAGAAGTAGACCCTCTTGAGACATCGCGCCGTAGTTAAATCGGATTCAGGCAACAGTCCCTTCACATCCGACACTTATACCTGAGGTTATGCCAAAATGCTTTTGAGGTCAACTCCCCGAAGATACGGGTTCAGGTCTCAGCCCTATATTGGATATGGCCGTTTTCTCGAAGGGAGATATCTTTGCTCTTGACCTGCCTGAAACAGTCAGATATGTTTTGCACAAGCTGACCTGGCCCGTTCGGCCTTGAGACTAACAACCTAAAAGGAGGTGTGATATGGCTGGGAGTACCTATAAGATCATTGAGCTGGTGGGAACGAGCGAAAAATCCTGGGAAGAGGCGGCGAAGGGCGCAGTGGAAACAGCAGGAAAAAGCCTCAAGGATTTGAGGGTTGCTGAAATCACAAAATTGGACATGAGCATCGAGGGCGGCAAGGTCAAGTTGTACCGTGCCAGAGTAAACGTATCTTTCAAATATCAAAAGGGCCTTTAGAGAAGGAATCGGACAGCGATGAAAAGGCAGGGCCTCCTTGGTCTTGCCTTTCCTTATTTTCGTGGATTGGCTTCCTACTCAACGATGAATCCGGGTGGTAGGCTAGTCTTCTTCCCTTTGCTCTCGCCACGTGGTGTTCTTGTTGAACCATTTTTGTCTCCCCGCTGAACATCGAGGATGGAATGCTCCTCTAGGCTCGTTTTGGCCTGAAACACAAGGCCGAGCTCTCTCGCCTTTTCCTGATAAGACCCTGAGGCGAGGCGCAATTCTCCAAGAGGCTCCACCATGATGGCAGAATCACCGGCGACAGGGCATTTGCTTTCACAGTATCCGCACCCGTTGCATCTATTCTCATCAACCACAGGCACGGTGACATGGTGCCCGTCTGCGAGCTGGGAAGTGATAGCATTGTAAGGGCAGATCTCATCGCATATAAGACACTGTCTATCTTGCTCCCATGCGATGCACCGGCTCTTCTCGATTTGAGCTGTCCCTATCTTAGCGTATAACTTCTCTTCCATGCTCAAAAGCCGAATGGCGCCTGTGGGACAAACCAGTCCACACAAATTACAATTCTGTTCGCAACCTGCGAGCCTGGCGGTGATCTTTGGAGACCAGATCCCGGATAGACCTGCTTCAAACCACACAGGCTGGAGAGTGTTGGTCAGACATCCCTTCATGCATTCACCGCAGCGAACACACCGGGCCTGAAAAGCGGGCTCAGGCAGGGCCCCTGGTGGACGGATGAGTTGACTCGAGCGCAAAGCTCTGGGACTCTCCCCGCCATGAAGATGCTTGAGGTTTGTCATGGTCAGCGCCGCAGTCGCCATACCCGCGACTCCTGCACTTAGGAGCTTGCGCCGACTCAAGTCGATTTCCGGGACCGGGAAAGCCGCCTTTTTCATGATTTCAAAGGAGATCGCTTTCTCCGGGCAAACCTCCTGACATTGAAGGCAGGTGGTGCACTCCGTGTGTGCGGTCGTGGCGATATCCTTGCCAATGGCTCCCATGGGGCATACGCGAAGGCATTTCCCGCATTCATTGCACTTTTCTGAAACCCTCCTCGTAAAAAGCGGCCTCAGAGAAAAGAGGGCAAAAATAGCCCCAGAGGGGCAGAGATTGCGGCACCAGAATCGGGGTCGGATGACCCCGAGCAAAAAAATCGTAAGGACAAGGCCAGCAACGAACAAGTTGGTGTTGAACCGGGGCACTGAAAAGCGAATGAACGTGAGGTCTTCCAGGTGGATGACGGGAAACACGGGGCTGAAGGTTTCGAGAAAAAGATTCGAAATCATGATTACCATGGGATAGATAACAAACGAATAAAACCGTGTGATGAGCGAAAGAGGGGAAAAAAGGAAACCCGAGGATATGCCAAGCAGCGATGTCCCTGCTATGCCTGCAAGGAACAGGTATTTCAGGTTGCGGTACCGCCCCGAAACTTCGAAGCTGTTTTCAGAGGTCCTCCCCTTCCTCTTCCGCCTGAGCCAGTCAACAAAATCGATCGTGGCTCCCAGCGGACAAATGTAGCCGCAAAAGAGCCGGCCCAGAATGAGGCTTACACCGAGGATCAGGAGGACCCACGTGACACGAGGGATGTAGGCTCGCGCGGTTGCCATGGCACCCAGTGATATCAGAGGATCTAATCGCAGGAAGAGATCAACTTCAAACCACGAGGGAAGGGGATACGCTGCTAGCCAGAGAACGACCAAGAAAAAAAGAAAAAGGGGAATCTGAAGAGCACGCTGGAATCTCATCATGCATCGACCTCTTTGATGGCTTGGCTTGCTACATCCATATTACCCAGACCTCGCTGGTGGGCTATTTGGATATGTTTGACCTGGTGAGCCTTGAATTTCCTGCCATACCAAGTCCCCAGTTCCACAGCCACAGCGTCCGCAGCAACCATGTCCGTCGAAGCGATGATCTTGTTCATGGGGATGACCTTTCCAGGGCCTCCTGGGCCCCCATCCGACAAGATCCGCGATGCGTCAATGACCGTCAATTTTGGCTTGAGCACGGTACACAGATCCACAATAGCCACGTCCAGATCAAGGTTTAAATGGAAGTCTCTCCGGTCATAGATGAGTCCCATCATCCCCTTGAGAGCTAGGCTTACCCCGGTTGCGCTGTGGGACTTGGCTACAGGCACAGCAATCAGAACATTCGATTCGAGGACCCTTTTCATCACCATAGTGGATGGGAGCTCCTTTCCGTCGGGAACCTTCACCTCCTGGTAGAAGCTCTTATCGGTGAGTCCCTGGACATGTGTCTGGGGCAGGTCCTCACAAGCTTTCCTGAGCCCTGACCTCTCCACGCAAAGTTCAGAGCTCCGAAGAGGATTGTCCAGCACTAGAACAGAAGCAGCGCCCGCCTTGAGGCACATCTTGGTCAGTTCTTTGATGACTTCTGGGTGCGTTGTGGTTCCCCAGTCCGGAGGATTGGGAAAACTCATGTTTGGCTTGATGACCACTTTGTTCCCAGGTTTGACAAAGCGCTCCATCCCTCCCATGGCGTTCACAACAGCTCTGGTACCTGCGCCAGGCCTACCATTGGCGATCACGATGTTGGGTTGTTTCTCTGCCCATGCTCGCTCGCTCTGAAAACCTGACAACGTCACGCCTGCTGCAGCGTAAGCCGCGCACCCAGCTGTTTTCCTGAGAAATTCCCTCCGGCTCATCCTTTCTTGATCCATATCCCTGGCCTTTCAAGTTACCACTTTGTGGCATCCGCTCTAAGCTTATTAATATACACAAACTTTATGAATATTCAATTCTCCTTCTCCATTTATCGCCACAAATCCACAATCGCATCCCGAAAATACCTTCACATACCCCTCTGAGAGAACACCCCCGGGGCGCTCCAGCTAGGCTCAGTTTGGCAACGGCGCAATTCCGCTGTGATAGCCCGCAGCTTGCTGCGGGGAGCTTCATTACGAATCTTCGTAGGGAAGAGGTCCATTTTATCCTACGTACGTTGGGAGCATATATCCGGGATGAATAGGGGTTTCCCATCGGAAACAGCAAACTGATTCAGTGTTGCCGGATCTTGAGTGGAAGGGAGCTCCTCATGGCGGATGAAGCCTTTGACGTTTTTGTCGAGGAACTTTGGTGAAAACTAAGGGAAATACATGCCTTTAGGATAGTGAAATCGGAAAAACAGGAGACCCTCTGCCCTTTGAGCAAACCTGTTGACTTCAGCTGCCAAGCCAAAGAATAAGAAACCGCTTTCCGCTTTCAACGCGTTCTGCCCCTGGTTTCAGTTCTTGCTGCCGCCGGCTTGCCTTTGCCAGAAGGGCAACGAGGCCGCGTCATGGCTCAATCCGCTGACGCCTGAGCCTTTTGCAGTGCCATAAGAGATCCAGTATCTCTGTCAAAGGGGGATGGATTCTTGCATTTAGGGTTTTCAGCTAGATCTTAACAACGTTCTTTGCCTGAGGCCCTCGGTCGGTCTCTTCAAGATCAAAACTGACACGATCCCCTTCTGCGAGGCTCTTGTACCCTTTCATGGTGATAGAAGAGTAATGGACGAACAAGTCCTGCCCCTCCTCACGTTTGATAAAACCATAACCCTTGTTCGCATTAAACCACTTTACAACTCCCTCTGCCAAAGTGATAACCTCCTTTCATATACGTCTCGCCGTGGGCCTGCGTCTCAGGCTAAGCACATACACAAAAGCAACAAACCAACGTAGCACTGACAGGGAGATCCGGGTAAATTCGTTCGAGCACCATATGTCATCCTCTGTCCAAAGGTCAAGGGAAAAGAAACTTCGATTGAGCAATGAATCGCTCCACAAAAAATCCCCTCACCGAGCTCTCTCATTCCAATTTTTCTCTGACACCTTAGACCTCGTTCCTCTTGGAGCCTTTGAGGCAAACCACTTGATATATTTGATCATAGTATAACGTTTTTTACTTCGTCCAGCAACCTGTATCTCAACCTTCTTTCCCTTGTGACTCATTTACCCTTGAATCGCGCTGGCCTTTTCTCGAGAAACGATTTGAATGCCTCCATGAGATCTTCGCTGGGCAGAATGGCGGCATTCTTCTGAGCGACATATTCAAGCCCTGGATACACGCCATGATCCCGGCTGTAGTTGATCACCTCCTTGGCGCCTTGCACGGCCAGGGGAGAACATTCGGCAATTTCCTTTGCTACCCTTTTTGCCTCCTGGTAAAGACTCTGCCTGTCCGCGCACAGATGGGTGATGAACCCCATCTTATGAGCCTCTTCCGCTGAAAAGTTTCTTCCCGTCAGCGCGAGTTCGCGGAACCATCCATGACCGATAATATAAGGAAGGCGCTGCAGAGTGCCCAGATCAGCCACAATGGCGATCCGTGTCTCCCTGATGGAAAACACCGCATCGCGGCTCGCCATACGAATATCGCAGGCGCTGAGAAGATCTACACCTCCTCCGATGCAGTGGCTGTGAACCGCCGCAAGGACTGGTTTTCGACACCGCTCAAGCGCATTCATCCCCTCCTGGAGCTGCAGGATTTTTTTCCTCAGCTCTTCTCGAAAGTCGGCACCTTCCCCCTGAAGCAGTCGCCCGAGACCAAAAAGGTCGATCCCCGCGGTGAAACTTTCCCCCGCCGCCTTGATGACCACCACTCTCACTTGCGGGTCCTGGTCAAATGCTCTGAAGTGACTGACAAGCCCATCAAAGAACTCAAGGGTCATGGCATTGCGTTTTTCGGGGCGGTTCAAGGTCAACCATACGACGTGTTCTTCTCTTTCAACCGTGAACAGGTCTTTCTCACCCATGAGTTCCCTCCTTGATCCTCCAATTAGACTCAGTAAGCCTTTTGCCCAAGAAAACCTTTCCCGTTTAATTCGCAGGTGCGCTATTTGGAATTTATTCCGCTTCCTGCAAGCCTCTTCACAGTGTCCGCTGCCTCTGCGATGATTCTGTCGAAAAGCTCCTTGACCGTGGGGATATCATGAGCCAACCCTATCCCCTGGCCGCAAGAAATCACCCCTGCATCCAAGCTTCCCTTCTCATACATAGACTTCGCTTTTTCGCCCGCCACAACGCGTAGGATCTCGGGCAAGTTGACCTGTGCTGCTTCAAGTTCCACACACTTTTTTGCAGCCCCGTTTGCCCACACCCTGTGTGTCGCTCCAATGGAGCGCATGATGAGCATGGTGTCGAGTTCACTCGCCTCAATCAAGGCCTGTTTCAACTCCTTGTGGATTGGGGACTCTTGAGTTGCAAGGAGTCTCGTACCCATAATCACACCCTGGGCGCCAAGGGCAAGAACAGCAAGGAACCCTCGGCCATCGGAGATTCCCCCGCCGCCGATGACGGGGATTCTAAGAACCTCAGCGGCCCTGGGCACGAGGACTATGGTGCCGATATCTAGCTTGCCTGTTGCGCCCCCGTTCTCGTAGCCGACAACCGTGACGATATCCGCTCCCATCTCTTGCACCTTGAGGGCATAGCGAATTCCCACGCACTTGTGTATCCACGTCAAACCAGCTTCTTTAAAGCGGCTGCATAGGGTCTCAGGAGCGGAGTGCCCGGATGTCTCCACAACACGGAGACCTTTTTCAATCATCACATCCAGGTACTCGTCATTGTCAATGGGCCGCATCATAGGAAACAGGTTGAGATTGACGGCAAATGGCTTGTCCGTGAGATCAAGGACACGCGTAATCGCTTCTGCAAAAACTTCACGGCTCGGATACATGGCAGAGGCCAGGATACCGAGACCCCCTGCGTTCGAAATGCTTGCGGTGAACTCTGAGTTGGTAACCCACATCATGGTTCCGCCAATAATAGGATACTTGATTCCCAGCATCTCTGTAATCTTTGTGTCGAACACGGTCATTCTCCATTCCGCCTCATAAGTTGGATTCGGCCCCCTTTGGTTGGCCTGAGCGTAGTAGGAAGAAAACAACAGGCCCTGCGGCCATGGGGACGGCTATCTCTGTACGAGACCGACCCATTCGCTTTGAGGCGGAGAATGTAATTCAATGCTGCAACTATACCTATCCTTTGTTCTCGTGGCAAGAAAGTCATTTGTTTGGTCAGACGTAATTTGAACGGCCTTTTCACGCTGACTCTTTTTGGGATTCCGTTCTCATGGATAGGATCTTGACGATCTATGCCGCTCTTTTCCCGTTGATCATGAAGGCGAACTTATGTAGACTTGGACCTTATTCACTCGACCCGCGGCGAGATTTCATGAAATTTAGAAACATCATCAGGGAAAGGAGATCTTGATAATGGCTATCACCGACGTCAAAGAGGTTTTCAGCAGGGTACCCCAGACTTTTAATCCCAATGCGGCCAAGAACGTCAATGCGGTTTTCCAGTTTGACATTACCGGCCAGGGAGGGGGAAACTGGAATGTGGTGGTGAAGGGTGAAACCTGCCAGGTGAGTGAGGGCAGGGCGAATGCTCCCACCGTCACGCTGACCATGTCCGCTGAAACTTGGCTTGCCATGGTCAACAAACAGATCAATGGTATGCAGGCCTTCATGAGCGGAAAGCTGAAGGTCAGCGGTGACATCATGCTCGCTCAGCGAATACCCGACCTTTTCCCATTCTAGCCTGAGGCTGCTCTTCCTTTTGTGTCAGCTTCATTCCACATGAGCGAGTGTAACCAGGAACAGCCGGAAGCCCACCCGATGGTGTGCAATCCTCTGAGAGGGCTTCCGGGTCTTGGAATCGCGATCCCGACCTCCAAAAAACCAAAACACTCGAAGTCTGGTCCACGGCAAAAGTCCGTGATTTGTTTCTCCCCCGTCTTTGACTCCATCTCCCTCCATGCGTGATGCGGGAAAGCTTATCGCATTACCCGCTATCTCAGCCAACCCGTACGGGCGATTTTCTCCGAGAAACTGGATGTGCACCCTGAAATGCGAAGAGAGGTTGCGCTGGGGCTCAAGGCAGGCTTTCTGAGGGGATTTGGGTCGAGTTTAGTCATAGGAAACCAAAACGTCGAAATCATTGACAAAGAAAAATAAATTAGATAAAATTAAACATCATTTTTGCTCTATTTGTAGCAATCAATTTAATTGGAAGTTCTCCGGGATATTTGAATAACAGGTGGAGGAACGTCCTTGAGCTTCTGCGAGGTGCTTCCCCACCCCGAACTGGGCGAGTTCAATCAGGCCCTTGTGAGAATCAAAGCAGGGAGGGAGTCTTTCAAAATGGATAGATCCAGAGGATTATGGGGTCTTCTCTTTGGTTTGGTCATGCTCTTGGGTTTGCCATCATGGGTCGCTGGCGAAGGATCTGGTTTGTACTACCTGTACTTCAAGGACGGAAATTCCATGCGATGTGATGCAATCTGGAAGGGCATGGGAGACTATGTTTGGTGCGGCAAATCTCTGGGCTCACAGGGTTTCCCCGTGGGCGAAGTGGACATGAGCAGAACTTTTAGTGTTCAGGCGGAAGTCAGTCGCCTGGTTGACAAGAGCCTGGATGAATTCAGCAAGGGTGATTGGGACCAGGCCATCAGCGCCGCGACATCCGCCATCGCTCTCGACCCATCCAACGAAGTCGCCTATACAAACCGGGCGGGAGCTTATAGTAACAAAGGGATGTATCAGGAGGCCATTCAGGATTGCAACCGTGCCATTGAGATCAATCCCAACTTTGGGCTTGCCTATAACAATCGCGGCTATGCCCTTTACAGGACTGGCCAGTTCGATCAATCCCTGACCGACTATGACACGAGTTGCCGCCTCGGAAACAGCCTGGGATGCAACAACTACGAGAGACTGAAGTATGTCCTGGAGCTCATAAAGAAGAGATGACCTCTTTTCTGGCCTGTGATTTCAAGCTCCTG
>JAHECH010000131.1 GCA_024641835.1 Deltaproteobacteria bacterium | reverse complement strand
TATACTCGCATAAGTCCTTACAATGGGGTCCTTTTGATCAATCATGTAAAAGGATACATCGCCGCTGTAGGCATCGATGACGACCTTGACCGAATTGCGGATGTAGTTCAAGCCTTTGTTGAAATAGTCATAGGACCGGGTGGAATAGGGATACATGTTGGAGTTCGTGTAAGCGTCCTGAATCCACTTGAGCCTTCCCCCTGAGACAACCAGGTAGGGGTCGCCGTCATAATCCAGAAATGGGGCGATCGCCCGTACGCGTGCATCGATCCTTCGATTGTACATGATCCTGCTCTCTGGCCCCAGGGAAGTGGTGAACAGGATTTGGGGGTCCAGGAATTCCAGCGAAAAGAGGATCCTTCTGGTAAATGAGCTTATGGGGACCCCTCCCGTTCCTTCATAATGGGTGTACACATTCTCGTCGCCCTTGGGGTAATCAAATTCCTCGGTTTTGGTCTTGACAAGAACATACCCATCTGTCTTTTCTCCATAATAGATTTCCGGATGCTCTATCCTCATGTCAAAGTCAATAACAGGAGGCAGATCCTTGATCAGGAGGTCTGGAAGCCCTTCACTCGTCACCTTGTTGACCGGATTCATGGTCAAGCCGTAACCATGGGTGTAAATCAGATGCCGGTTGACCCATGTGTTGGCCTGAGGCGGAAGCGCGTTCACATCGAGTTCCCGTCCAGACAACATTACCTGCCTGTAACTATCATTTATCTGATACCGATCAACGTCCACATCGTTGAACTCAAAATAGAGCCGTATTGATTGGAGCTGATTGTAGGTTTGCAGCAAGGGGCGCTCATCCCAGATCCTGATATTATTGATGGTCGCCTGGTTCGATTTGATGTTCTGCATGGTCAGGTTCTCACCCGCCGGGAAACTGACCTCTTTAATCATATTTAGATTATAGGCCTCACGGGTGTACTGGATGTTGTAATCAATGTAAGGAGATTCCTTTGCCAATTCATTCGGCTTGACCACAGTTTTTTGCACCACCATGGGGATGATGGTAGTTAGCAGCACTATCATTCCCAGCCAGGTTCCAACGCTCAGCCAGACCAGTTTTTTCCTGGTCCTAAAGGCACTGATGAAGAGGACCAATGCAAAAGCGAGAGAAACAAAAATCATTACACCGTATGAAATGAGGTTGACGTGGACGTCGGTGTATCCGGCCCCAGGGGCAGCCCCTGCGGTCGAATAGAGGAGGTTGAACATCTTGAGCCGATAACCCCAGGCGAGGAGCAGAACGATGATACCTCCAAGAAAAATGAGGTGGCTGATTGCCCGGGGGTCAATATCGATTTTGGGTGCGGCGGCCTGTTTAGCTTCAGCTTGATCGAATCCCCCGAGATTGGTTACTTGAATGGCACCCTTTTTCAGGAACCACCCGACCGTGATGATGGCTGAAAAAATGAACAGGGTCAGGAGGTCGCTCTGGAGGAAGAGATAGAAAGGTAAAGAAAACACATAAAATGACATATTTCTGTCGAAAATAGGGTCGTTGCCACCAAAGGGTTGTTGATGAAAGAAGCGAAGAACCACGTCCCATTCAGAGGAGCCTATTGAGGCGACAATCAAGCTGATCACGACCACAATCGCTCCAAGGAGAAGACTGCCCGATTTTACCGAGAGCCCCAGTGGAGCCTGGTAGTCCCCTTCCCTTCCACGGGCTGATTTGACTGGAAATCGGGACTTGAAACGAGAGGCAACGTATAGGTTCGCGGCAATGATAAGCATAAAAAGGAGCCAGTTTGCCAGACCGATGCTGAATTTGGTCAGGAGCATTGTCCAGAAAACCGACGAATAGTTGAGTTTCCCGAACCAGAGCCAGTCAGGATAAATGGAAAGCACCCACCAGAACAGGATTAGGGCGACGAGCACTAAGCCGATTACCCACCTTCTTTTCATAAGCCATTCTCCTCCCCAAGGATCCCAAAGGTTAACACCAAAAACGCGAATTCTGTTTTCACGTCTCGCGGAACAAGATTAAAGCATATTCATATCCCTTTCGTTTACCGGGCGCAAGATGTTTTATTCTGGCGAGGCTGGGCCGGAAAGACAGGCGTCATATTCTGCTACTTGAAAGGGCTGATGTCGATAACCGTTAGAAAAGCGTGGCCATTGAGGAGGTCGCCCAGCCCAGGACGCTTCCCGGTAGGATCCCAAGGTAAAGCACAGCGCAGGACGCGAGAAGCACGCCGAGCCGCACGCTCAGGTTCGGGGCAGCAGGAACAATCTCACGCTCCGGATCGCGCATATACATATAGACGATGACCTTGAGGTAGAAGTAGAGGCTGATCATGCTGGCAATCACACCGATAACGACGATGGGAACATCGCCTGCGGCGACGGCTGAATAGAAGAGATAGAACTTGGCGAAAAAGCCGCCTGTCGGCGGCATGCCGATCAAGGAGAAGAGACAAAGGGCCATGGCTGCACCCAGGAGCGGGTAGCGGTAAGCAAGCCCCGACCAATCCGGGATATTCTCCAGCTCTTTTTCACCGCCGCTCACTGCCACGATGACACCGAAGGCGCCGAGGTTCATGAACGCATACGCCGCCAGGTAAAAGAGCATCGCGGCCCCTGCTTGCAATGTGCCTACCGCGAGGCCCACCAGAATGTAGCCGGCATGAGCGATGCTCGAATAGGCGAGCATGCGCTTGATATTCTGCTGCATCAGAGCCATGAGGTTCCCGCCGAGCATGGTCAGCACCGCAAGCCACCAGAGGATAGGTTGCCAATCCGAGATGTTATTTCCAAAAGCAATGGCAAACACGCGGATCGCCGCGCCAAAGGCTGCAGCCTTGACGCCCATGGACATGAAGCCCGTTATCGGCGCAGGAGCACCCTGGTAGACGTCGGGAGCCCACATATGGAAAGGCACGCTGGCGATCTTGAAACCGAACCCCACCAGGATCAGACCTATGCCGATGGCGAAAAGCTTCGGCTCCTGAATCGTGCCTCTCATCACAGCGCTCGCAATCTGATTCAGGTTGATGGATTCGGCAGCTCCGTAAACCATGGCAATCCCGTAGACGAGGATGCCGGATGCGAATGAACCGAGGATGAAGTACTTCAGTGCAGCCTCGGTGGCAAAGGGCTCATCCCGGCGAATACCGACCAGGACGTAAACGGATAGGGACATGATCTCGATGGCGATCAAGATACTGATGAGGTCTGCGCAGCTCACGAGCAGCATCATTCCCACCGCGGCGAAGAGGAGCAGCGAGTAGTACTCATAAATCTGGATATCGCTGCGCCGGAGATAGTCCATGGACAGGAGCGTTGTGATGAACGTCCCTGCAAGGATGACAACCTTTAAGAACACGCCGAACGAATCCAGCTGATACGCTCCGTAAAAGGCTTCGGCTTTCACACCGTAAGCATGAAGAGCGAACAATCCTGCGATCACCAAACCGCTGGCGGCCATGAGGCCGGCATAAAGTCTGCTCTCGGCGGTCCTGGAGAAGGCACCCACAAGAAGAATCATAAAAGCAAAACCGATCAGCACCAGCTCCGGGGTCAGAATTTCAACAGGAAATTGTTTCATGTCAATGGGCAGCATGAGCAGACCCTCCGGCACGCTCCGAGGAACCAGCACCTTTGACCGGTGCGGACGGTACCAACACCCTTGCAAGCTCTACCGGGGGTTTTGGCCGTTCAACCGTCATCGCAAAAATGGTTTGCCTCTGCGCTCTCATCCGGGCATTGAACTGATCCACAGAAACGGACACTCTTCGCAGAAACGGATCGGGGTAAACGCCGATGACAAAGATGACGACAACGATCGGCAGAAGCACAAAGACCTCGCGCAGGCTAAGGTCCTTTAAATGACGGTTCTCTTCCTTGGTGACTTTACCGAACATGACTCGCTGGAACATCCAGAGCATGTAAACCGCGCCGAAGATAACGCCACTCGTGGCCAGGATGACCAGGATCACGGCTCCTCCGAAAAGATGGGTACCACCCGCCAGCAAGGTTTTCGAGAACGCAGCCGAGTAGGCGCCCAAAAGCACGAGGAACTCACCAATGAAGCCGTTCGTGCCCGGGAGGCCGACCGAGGAGAGCGTCACAATCATGAAAAAGGCCGCAAACACAGGCATTACTTTGGCGATCCCGCCGAAATCGGAAATCAGGCGGGTGTGCCGCCGCTCGTAAATGAACCCCACGATAAGAAACAGTGCACCCGTGGAGAGACCATGGTTGACCATCTGGAGCACCGAACCGCTTACACCCATGGCGTTATAAGCCACCATCCCGAGCATCACAAAGCCGAGATGGCTGACCGAACTGAAGGCAACGAGCTTCTTCAGGTCCGGTTGCACCATGGATACCAGCGCGCCGTAGACGATCCCGATCACTGCAAGAACCGCGATCAATGGCGTGAAATCGATGGCCGCATCCGGGAACAAGGGTATCGCGAGGCGAATGAAACCGTATGTTCCCATCTTCAGGAGCACCGCAGCGAGCACGACCGAGCCGGCGGTCGGCGCCTCGACGTGCGCATCGGGCAACCAGGTGTGGAAGGGAAACATGGGCACCTTGATCGCAAAGGAGAGAGCGAAAGCAAGAAAAAGCAGGTGCTGCACCCCAATCCCGAGGAACCGCGCCTGTTCGGGGATTTTCAGATCATAGAGGCTGAAAATGTCCAGCGTCGGCTTGCCGAACTGCTCGACGCCGAGTCGGTAGATGTAAAAGATGGCCACCAGCATCAGCAAGGAGCCCACCATGGTATAAACGAAAAACTTGACCGCCGCATAGATCCTGCGAGGTCCTCCCCAGACGCCGATGATGAGGTACATGGGCACCAGCATGAGTTCCCAGAAGATGTAGAACAGAAAGAGGTTGAGCGCCGAGAAAGTGCCGATCATGGCCGTCTGCATGAGGAGCAGGGAAATCACAAACTCCTTGACACGCTTGTTAATGGCGTGCCAGATGGAGAGCATGATCACGGGGCCGAGGAAAGTGGTCAGCATGATGAGGAGCAGAGAAATGCCGTCAATGCCGAGATGGTAGCTGATTCCAAGGTTGGGCATCCAGGGGATCTTTTCCACAAACTGGATGCTCGAAGTCTCTGCGTCAAAGCCTACCCACAGAGGAATGGAAATGAAAAAGCCTGCGAGCATGGCGGCAAAACCGATCCCTTTGATCAGCTTGTCCTCTGCTTTGTCCACGAAGGCGACCAGCAGGATCCCGATAAGGGGCAAAAAGATGATCGCGCTTAGAATCGGAAATCTGTATGTGTTAAACTCATCCATCGCATTCATTTAAGAGGGTTATGCCTTACTCGTCACTTGCCACTCGTTGCCTGTCACTTGCTTCAGCACCTTCACCGCAAGACTGAGATGATAACCCAAATAATCACCGCCAGCCCGGCAAACATGCTGAAGGCGTAGAACTGCACGTTGCCGGTCTGTACATACCGGATAACGTCACCCGCAAACGTCGTCGCCCTGCCGACCAGATTCACCGTCCGATCGATGATTCGAACATCCACACCTTGCCAAAATACCCAGACGGAGAGATGCTTGATGGGCTGCACCACAACCGCATCGTAGATTTCGTCCACATAGAACTTGGCCAGGGAGGCGCGGTAAAACAAGGAAGTGATCCCCTTCCTGGCAAGATTTGCCAGAAGTTCTCGTTGAGATGTCCACAGATACAAGCCCAGGCCGATGCCAACCGCCGGGATAATCAAGCCAATGACGAAAGCCGTCATTTCAAGGGAATGGACAGCATGGGCATCACCGATGGAAGCACGGAACGCCAGATGGGAAGACTCGAAAACCGGGGCGAGCCAGTGCTCGAAAAAGTTCGGGATATGGAGTGCCTCGCCCAGAAAAGCGGGGATACCGACCCAGCCACCGATGATGGAGAGAAAGCCGAGGATGGCCACCACTCCCCACATGGAGAAAGCGGGCTTATGGGGATGCTCCGCTGCATGCTTGTCCACCCGGCTTTCACCAAAAAAGGTAAGCACCGTCAGGCGCCACATGTAAATGGCGGTGAAAACGGCCGTAATCGCGCCGATCAGATAAATCCACAGAGCCCCGCGTTCGCTCGCCAGGGCCATCCAGAGAATCTCATCTTTGGAGAAGAAGCCGCTCGTGAGGAGCGGCAACCCGGATATGGCGAGGGCAGCAGCAACCCAGGAGTAAAACACGGCCTTCATTCCCGGCATATGACGCAAGCCGCCCATCTTTTGGATGTCTTGCTCGCCATGCAGATAATGGATCACGGCACCGCTCCCGAGAAAGAGGCATGCCTTGAAAAAAGCATGAGTCATCAGATGGAATATCCCCGCGGTAAAAGCACCCACACCGACCCCCACGAACATGTACCCGAGCTGACTGACCGTGGAATAGGCAAGCACCTTCTTGATGTCATTCTGGGTAAACGCGATCATCGCCGACCAGACAGCCGTAAGCACACCCACGCCCGCCACCACCCCCATCGCCACAGGCGACAGGATGTAGAGGAAATTCATACGGGCTACCATGTACACCCCGGCAGTCACCATGGTCGCCGCATGGATCAATGCGGATACGGGAGTCGGACCGGCCATGGCGTCCGGAAGCCAGACGTAGAGCGGAAGCTGGGCGCTCTTACCGGTGGCGCCGATGAAGAGGCTGATGCAGGCAATCGTGATAATCCCCAGTTCCACGGGAGCGGACTTCGAATGGATGATCTCCGCAAGCTGGGGGATGCTTGTTGTGCCGAAAGACCAGAAAAGAATCGCTATTCCGAAGATGAACCCGGCGTCGCCGATGCGGTTGACAATGAACGCCTTTTTCCCCGCGTCGGCCTTCTCGTTGTCTTCATACCAGAAGCCGATGAGGAGATAGCTGCAAAGTCCAACGCCTTCCCAGCCAAGGAATAAACCGACAAGGTTGTCGGAGAGGATCAGCACGGTCATGGAAAAGATGAAGAGGTTCAGGAAAGAGAAGTACTTTCCGTAACCGGAATCGTCGTGCATGTAACCCATGGAATAGACATGAATCAGGAAGCCGACACCGGTGACCACCAAGGCCATGACAGAGGAGAGAGGATCGAGGTAAAAATTGAAGTCCACAGTGAAATCGCCCGCCGCCATCCACGTGTAGAAATGGTCGGAAATGACACGAGTGCTATCAGGCAGCCCGGCTAAGGCGATAAGCCCCTTGATCGCCACGTAGAACGCAACGCCTACCGTGCCACAACCAACCCAGGAGATGAGCCAGCGCGGCGCTTTGTAGGCAAAAATCCCGTTAAAGACCGCTCCTAGAAGCGGCATCACAGGGATCAACCATAAATAGCCGAGGGAGTTCATCCTCTACCTTTTCAACCCTTTCATCAGGTCCACATTGATGACGCCACGATCGCGGAATATCTTGACTATAATCGCCAGCCCCACTGCCACCTCTGCAGCCGCTATAGCCATGATGAGAAATACAGCAACCTGCGCATCTTGCTGGGCATGATACCGAGAGAAGGCGACCAGTGCCAGGTTGGCGGCATTGAGCATCAGTTCAAGGGACATGAGCACAATCAGGACATTGCGCCGCAACAGCACACCCATGGCTCCAGTGACAAAAAGAACCATCGACAGAGCGATGACGTGATACAGAGAAACCTCAAAACGGATGTGGGACAACTGGGACAGATCCATGGGTTAGCCCTTCTTCTCCTCACCCCTCTTTCCAGCCAGCACCACCGCACCGATGATGGCCACGAGGAGCAAGAGCGATACTGCTTCGAAAGCAAAGGCAAATCTGGTGTAAAGAGCTGTTGAAACCGCCTCCACTTGCCCAAAGCCCTCGGGCACCGGCTTCGCGGAAATCGTCCGGTATCCCACCGTCAGCACACTGACGCCCAGGGCCACGCCAATGATCAGAGCGGCTATCTTGGACAGGGTGATCCTTCTGGAGCCGAGTTGTCCGGACCGCAGATTGATCAGCATGATCACGAAGATGACGAAGACCATGATCGCCCCTGCATAAACGAGGACCTGCAGGATAGCCACAAGCCGCGCTTCGAGCAGCAGGAATAGAGCAGCGGTGACCATGAAGACGCCCACCAGGAAGAACGCACTCTTCAGGGGGTGGCGCGCGCTGATGGCTGCTATGGAGAGGCCCACCGCGGCGACGGCGAAAACCCAAAAAGCTATGGTCATTCCGATACCCGTCATCATTCTACTCCAGAGGCCGATAGCCCGGCGGCGCGTTTTTCAAGCTGGGCCGATTCATCAGAAAATCCAGATCCCAGATGCACGCTTCCCTTGCGTATTCCGCCATTTCATATTCACCGGACATGTAGATCGCTTCAGCCGGACAGGCATCCACACAGAAACCGCACATCACGCAACGCAGTCCGTCGATGGTGAATGACTTCGGCCGCTTTTCGATCTCCGGGTTTGGTGATTCTTCAGCCACGATCGTTATGCACCGTGCCGGGCAGACCGTCGCGCACATCATGCAGGCGACGCAACGGGGAGTGCCGTCCTCCCTCACCCGGATGTAATGACGGCCGCGGAAAAGGGATCCATAAACGCGGCGCTCTTCAGGGTAGCTGATCACCGGCATGGAGGATGGTGACAACAGGTTGCGCAAAAGATGCCGCAAGGTGACCCCAAGCCCCCTGATGATTTCGACGATGTAGAGCAATTCGGGGAACCTCATCTCCGAGGTGAAACGCTTCACCTCTTTCTTCTCCCCTACAGCTTGTCCGTGTGTGTCGTGATCGGTCATTTTCCCTCTGAATTCCTCATGAGAGCGCGAGACTCACCGCGCCGGTGATGAAAATATTGAACAGCGCAAGGGGCATCAGCAGTTTCCATCCGAGCCGCATCACCTGATCATAGCGGAAGCGTGGAATCGTCCAGC
>JAHECH010000130.1 GCA_024641835.1 Deltaproteobacteria bacterium | reverse complement strand
GCCCGGGGTTTTCCCCGTAGCGTAATCCTTTCTCGATCAGCTGCCCTGACTTTTCGTCGGGAAGTTTCCATGCCCTCTTCCTGTAAATGAGCATCTGGTCCCCGAAGGATATGGTCATCTGAGGGGGAAAGTGATCATCCATCATTGTCTTGTACATCTGCTTCAAGTCTTCAGCCATAAAGTCCTCCTGAATTCCTTTCATCTCGCCCGCTCGTCGCGCATTACGCGCGCCTCGCTAGAGCTCTCAGAGTTTAGCGAGTTAGTTTTGTTGGCCTGATTTCTTGAGTAGGAGAAATCAGGCCAAAGGACTCAGCTTGGCTCCGGCAGGGTGTTGATGATCCTGGTAATCCCATCTTTTAGTAAAGACACATTGAAATTAATAAGCAAACCAAGCGGCTTTTTCGCCAACCGCAAATAGGTCAAGAGCTGCTTTTTATGAACATCTCTCAATTCTTCCACTGACTTCAGTTCTACAACGATGATCTCTTCCACAAGCAAATCAATTCTAAAACCTTCATCATGGACCTTGCGTCCTCGAAAGAAAATCTCCACGGGAACTTCACTTTGGACATGCAGTTCAAGCCTTTCAAGCTCCATGACCATGCAGTTTTGGTATACCGATTCCAGCAAACCAGGGCCTAGCTCTTTATGAACCGCGATTGCAGCTTTAATGATCTGTGAAGAGAGTCTGTTTAGATCCATGTAAACCGAGACCATCTGCTACGAAAAGCTCCTGCGAAGAAGCGCAGACGATTGAGCTGAATTGCCCTCTCGGCAATTCAGCTCAATCGCTTCGCATCTCTGTGTGCTCTGTGAGAGATGCCTACGTTTTGTGCTTTTCTACGTATGCGTAAGCGTTGTGGTTGTGGATGGACTCGAAATTCTCCGCTTCCACGGCAAACCACGTGATATTCGCGTCCGTGTTCAATTTGATGGCAATCTCCCTGACGATGTCCTCCACGAACATGGGATTGTTGTATGCCCTCTCTGTCACGAATTTTTCGTCTTCCCGTTTCAATACCGAGTAAACATCACTCGATGCAGAGTCCTCCACAAGCTTGATGAGGTCTTCAATCCAGATAAACTTCGTGAATCGCACCTTGAGCCTCACCTCGCCACGCTGGTTGTGTGCTCCGAAATCGCTGATCTCTTTAGAGCAGGGGCAGAGGGTGGAAATGGGAACGCAGATGATGATCATCAAGTCAGCCTTGTTATTCAGGGACCCCTTGAAAGTGCATTTGTATTCCATCAGGCCCTGACTGCCTGTGACCGGAGCAGACTTGTTTATGAAGTAGGGAAACGTGATCTCCATGTGGGAGCTCTGCGCGTCAAGCCGCTTTTTCATATCCTCCAGGATCCCTACGAAACTCTGAAGGGATATGCGCCGGCTGTGCTCATTCAAGATCTCCACGAAACGGCTCATGTGGGTTCCCTTGTAGTATCGGGGCAGGCTGACGTACATGTTGATCTTGGCGACAGTTTGCTGTTCCCCCTCATTCTTGTCGCGCACAGTGATGGGGTAGCTGATTCCTTTGACCCCGACCTGGTCAATGTCTATGTCCCTGTAATCCTGATGTTTCTGAACATCTTCCATATCATTCCAGGCAATTCACATTTATGGAGAAAGCAATTATTGATAGGTTGAAGAACAAAGTCAATAGGAACTCACTTCCACCTTGATTTTGCCTCAGCGAGATTATAGTATTTCAGAGGCCTGACGGGGCGTAGCGCAGCCTGGTAGCGCACCTGCTTTGGGAGCAGGGTGTCGGAGGTTCAAATCCTCTCGCCCCGACCAGTTATTTCAAGCACTTAGCTTTGGAGCGACTTTCTCGGTGCCAAACCAATAATACCACGCTTGCATAGACTCCCATCCCCTCAGGACTTCCTTGCCATCCAGGAAGAGCTTGCCTTCCCTCGCTTCGAATTTTGCCATAGGCAGACGCCTCCTTCTGGCCAGCCCATCAGAGCCAGCCTTTGCCTTTGCGAGTTATTCTTTCAGGCCGGGTATGGAGGCGGGTCCGGCGGTTGGAGGCTCGGCTTGTCGAATAAATCAAGGTCAAGAAACAAGGGGAGGACGAAAAGGAGAAAGAAGGAGCTGGAGCTACATGGAGTGAACAAACCAGCGGAAGCGACTCTTCTCCTTTTCAGCCTTTCATTGGTGAGCCAAAAAGGGGTCGGGGTAAGCGGGCGAACAAGTGGTAGCTGTCGAGGCCCGTTTGATTTTGTCTAGCTCAGCATTGACGAAATATTTAACGGGTATCCGCTATCGGCCGCGGGGAAAGGATAGGACGAAATATGAAAGTCAAGAAGAACAGAGCAATGCCTTTCGAGATAGGCACAAATACACTTTCGCAATGCTGCTAAGGAATGCAATAGAAGCCTCTTGGGAAGTAATGAGTGTCCGGGCGGTGTTTGCGGTTCGGAGAAAAGAAATTCATATGTTTTCTAGAAGCAGAATTTGCACTACAAACGAGCTATTGCATATTTATGAGTATCACGACCTCACCTGACACATTTGGTATAATGTTGCCCATTTTCTTGAGGAGGTCGTGCTATGAAACACGGACAGCGAGATATAACCAGAAAGCTTCGAGCCTTAGACTACGCTGATCAAATCGGGAATGTCTTAAAGAGCTGTCACTATTTCGGGATCTCCAGGGATACCTTCTACCGATGGAAACGAGATTATCATCAGAAAGAGGAACAGGGCCTCATCAACAGCAAGCCTTGCCCACATAATCCAAAACTGCGCACTCCCCCCCTAGAAATCTAAGAAAAACCCCTCTATCTTCGCAAGACTTACCATCTGGGGCAGGTACGTATTTCCTGGTACCTGAATCGCTACCATGGGATCAAGATTGCGCCGGCAACCGTGTATGACGTTCTGAAGCGTCTCGGCCTTAACCGCCTACCCCGGAATGCGAAAAAGCGCACTGTCACAACCCAGCGCTACGAAAAACAGGTCTCAGAGCATCATATCCAAGTAGATGTGAAATTCTTAAAGCTTCGCGAGCCCCGAGAGGGTCTGGTAAAGCGATTCCAGTATACAGCCATCGACGATGCCACCCGAATCCGCGCCCTTAAAATCTACAACCGTCACACCCAGCAAAATGCTATCAAGTTCATTGATGATGTCATTCGCAAATTCCCATTCCGGATCCAAACCATAAGAACGCATAACCGGCACGAGTTTCAGGCTACGTTTCATTGGCATGTGGAGGATATGGGGATTCGCCACATTTACATCAAGCCCCGAAGGCCAAATCTAAATGGGAAAGTGGAAAGGTTCCACGGAATGGACAAGCGCGAATTCTACCAACTATTGACATACACCGATGACGTGGACTTGGACAAGAAATTGGTCGAATGGGAAGACTCTCACAACCTCAATCGGCCTCATGGGGGTCTGAATGGAAAACCTCCTTACGAAATACTTAGAGAAAAGTTACAATTAAGCCAAGACAATGTCAGGCGAGGTTCGGACCATGACACTTACCTGGCATATAAGTTAGCTCATTTCAAATCTCTTACAAACCTAAATTGTCTGCTATCACTAGTCTCTGTATTTCCGATGTGCCCCCGCCTATCTCAGTGAGTTTCGCATCACGAAAATGCCGTTGCATGTCAAATTCCATCATGTATCCATACCCACCCATAATCTGAACTCCTTTCCATGCAGCACGCATATACGTTTCCGATGAGAAAAGCTTCGCCATTGAAGATTCCTTTGAGCAAGGAATGCCCTCTCCTACCATCCACGCGGTCCTATAAGTAAGGAGCCGCGCAGCATCCACCTCCAGCTGAATATCAGCAAGCTTTTCCCTTATCATCTGAAATTTACCGATGGGTTTGCCAAACTGGTAGCGCTCTTTGCAATATTTAATAGCGTCTTCCAGTACAGCCTGTGCACCACCCACATTTGCAGCAGCTAAACAAAATCTCTCATGATCCAAAACTTTGAGAACCTGCTCCCATCCCTTGTTTACTCCTCCTAAAAGGTTCCTTCGATGAACCTTCACAGCATCTAGAAATACCTCGTATAGATCGACAGGCCACAATCCAAGCTTCTTAAGTTTTCTATAGGTTATGCCCGGACTCCTGGAATCCACTAGGAGCATTGAAATTCCTCTGCGCTTCTCGGCGGTTTTATCCGTCCGTACCATCACGAGAATCAGATCGGCAATCTTGCCTCCCGTAACGAAGGTTTTTTGCCCGTTTACCACAAATTCATCACCATCTAGAACAGCAGATGTAGTCAATGATGCAGCGTCTGACCCAGAATTTGGCTCTGTAAGAGCAAAGGCGAACCGAATCTTGTTCTTAACTAGAAGAGGTAGACAAAACTCCTTCTGTTCCTCATTTCCAAAAGTACTGATGTAATGAGCACCAATGAGATAGAGTGAGTAATAAATCCTCGCAGCTGCCAGCATCACCCGCGCGACCTCTTCCAAAAAGATCGCCAGCTCCATTGTCCCTGCCTCGCTTCCACCATATTTTATTGGAACCCTGAGCCCGAGCCACCCTAACGCGGTCAGTTTTCTGAAAAGCTCTTCAGGGAATACTTCTTTTTCGTCACACTCCCTGACGTAATCTCGATTGCATTCTTTTTCCATAAAGTCTCTGACTGTTTTCTTGAGGATCCCTTGTTCTTCCGTTAATTTGAAGTCCATCCTATCCTCCGTTGGATTTCTATCCTAAGAATTGCCGCCTTTCTAATTTCATGCGGCTTCACATCCGTTCAAAAGCGATCCACAGGCTCAAGTATAGGATTTCTGCTTCTCTTACATCTTAAGCTTTTCTGGAGGCAAGTGACGTTCATCTTCACCGATATAATCAGTCATCTCCAACGGTGGGTGCCTTATCAATTTCCCCTCCTTGATTTCTTCTATAGCATGCGCTAAGATTCCTGGCAGTACTGATACCGCTGAGATCCCTGTCATCTCGATTGGCTCAAAACCCATCTCTAGCATTATGGACGCCATCATGCCATCCACATTGATTGGTATGTTTGTTTTAGATGTTGCCCTGATGAACTCTTTGTGAATCGCTTCGTACATTGCTACTTTCTCCCCAACAAACCCAAGCCTCTCGGCGACTTTCCGTAAGCTTATTGCCCTGTAATCGCCCTCTTTGTGGATCGGATGTCCAAACCCCGGAAACCTCTTATTAGCCTTTCTATATTCTTCTACGATCTTTCTCGCTGCCTCTCCCATCTTTAAGCCCTTCTTCTCCATCAGTCCCACGGCACTGTTAATCAAGTCCGCCGCATCTTGCGGTTGCGTGGTGTGCTGCCCGATCACCAAAAGGGCACCTGCCATTCCAGGAATAAGCTGTGGATTTCCAGAAACAATATGACGCGCAGTAGTTACTGTCCCTGACTCGAATTGGTGTTCCGTCAGCGCATTCAGTATCGAATCTAACATCTTCTCCTCTCTGTCTGTAGCTAACCTTCCTCGTAAGGTCAAAAAAAGTGCTGCCGCATATGAAAGATTCTCAATAATCTCACTATGAGGATAGCCCCTAATGAAGCACTTTCCTGGAACAACTTTGCTAATTTTGGTAATCCATTCTTTCTCCATTCTGATCCTCCTCTTCTTGAAAAACACCCTTTGTACTATCAGTTCGTCCGCTACTTTCTTAACAATCCCTCAATATCGATTCTGTTCCTCAATATCTTGATTTCCTCCTCCGTTGGAGGGTTAGTCATTGGAACCTCATGTGAGATAATAAGCTCAAAACCCGTATTCTGAATCACATCTTCTACCTTGACTCCCCGATGTAATGATTTCAGCTTCATTCTTTTTCTTTTATCCTCAAAATCCATGATACAGAGAGGAGTGATGCAGTATCGGGGCCCTCCCCCAGGCAACCCGTTTTGTTTTCTTGCTTCTGATCCTCCATCGCCCCAACCAAAACAGCTAATATAATCTACCTTATCAACAAAAACGCGTTTGTTGTGCGATGCCGTGTAAAGGTAATACCATTTACAAAAAGCACACATGTCCCCCACTCCTATTCCTCCAGGTCCTCTAAAATCCAATCGCTTGTGATCTTTGCCGATACCGATCAAGTTCGAATTCCCGTACTTGTCAAATTGCAAGCCTCCGCAAAAAAACACCAGATTCCGTCGAAACTTCAGATCATCAAAGCTCTCATTGTGAATAAAATACGCCTCAGCCCAGATGGAACTTCGATAATCCGTACTGAATTCAAAAGGCTTCAATTCCGGCTCATTAAATAGGTTTGTTTTGGTCCCTCCAATCGACACCTTCATGTTCGGCCCGTGAGTGAGGTGGGCCAACAATATGCCTGCCCGGGCAATTGGCATGCCTGCTCCAACCATAACCGTCAAACCATCCTCCAAGGTATTCGAGATAAAACAGGCAATCATTTCATTCGTGGTATAATCCTTAGCATACTTTTTCGCCATGTTCGTTTCCTTTCCCGGAATACTAATACTCGTAAAGACTGAGCAATCTCCCGATTCCCACTCGCTCTAGATAATCTATATGGGTCTCTGGCTCGTAAATGTAATGCTTGAGATATCCGTCTAAGAGTCCGCGATCATTCTCTTTGGCATAAACGTTCGCTGCTCTAACATAGTCCTTTATATGTTCCTTATCTAACAGGTAAAAACCTGGACTGGAATAGGGATGAGCGCCGTAGGCTGCACGAATAATCGCATCCGCACCAAAAATCGTTGTCTTTAAAGGATCTTTCCTGATTTCCTGATTGGCAACAATCTTCTCCACCTGAACGATCCGTTTGTCTGCCGATCTTGCTATGGCCCGATCTCCGTAGCCTGTTCCTACGTGCTGGACATTTCCATATACATCAGCATAAGCCGCGTGAATAATCGCGACTTCCGGCTCTATCGCTGGTACTGCCAAGAGTCTTTCCCCTTTAATGGGATCCTTAAACTCCTTAATATTTGGATTCACCTCCGGATAGCATGTCCCTACGCAGCCTTTCCATGGCATGAACGGCAGCATCTGGGCTGCCGCGCGCAGCCCAGCATAGTACATCGCCTCGTCGATTTCCCAAACATCAATCTCACCTCTTTCTACTGCAATGCGAAAGCATGGCGCAATCGGTGCAAGAGTCTCGGCCCCAACGTAGGGGCTAATGACCTTGCTAACGCACCCTGCTGCAATTAGAAGATCAATATCAAGTCCAGACGACGCTGATCCTACTACCGTCAGGTTCCTGACCTTATTTCGGACAATCTGCCTGATAATCGCCATTGGATGGCTCGATGTTATAAAGCCACCTATAATTATAGTCATTCCGTCTCGTATCCATCTCCCCGCCTTCAGTTCATCTATAACTACTTCTTTTCTCTTCATCTTCTCAGCCATTTTGAGCTCCTCTTATTAAGTATAACGTGAATTGACTCTAGCGAATGGTTGATGGAAATTCACAACAAATAGAGTTTCTGGAATTAGAATTACTAATCGGACGGCTCCAACTTCGCGCAAAAACTCTGCCACAATGGAGCTTTCGATCATGTAAATATAAGACTTACGGAAAAGAAGCCTCTTTTTGTCCGAAAATTGACTAGAAGAAAGTAGGCAATTCTTCCGTTCTTGGAAGAATTCAGAGCTGCCGCTCCATGGCCTTTGTCCGCCTCCTGCCCGGTTATTAGACAAAGTAAGGCCGGAAGAAGTGAGCGCTATAGTTCCCTGGAAAACTAGTCCATCTCAATCTCCATCTGTCGCAGATACTCACCCAGTGATTTCCCTTGCCCATCGAAGCGCAGAGACATCGCCACCCCTCCATCTAATGCTCCATGCATTAAGACTAGGAGCGTATTGATGTTATCCATCGGCCAAATTTGCACAGGCCCTCTAACCCAATCTCCAAAATGTTCCTTAATTCTCTCGGGAGTCACGTTCTTTTTTATCAACTCATACTTCTCACTGTCAAAAGCCATAAGCCCGATATTAGCCATGTTCCCCTTGTCCCCACACCTGGCATAACAAATATCTTTCAAATGAATCTTCTGCCGACCAGACATCATAACCTCCTTTTTCAATTTAGTATGCATTATACATCGGGTCTGGCACTGCCGCGCTAAGTGCCAAGACGGGTTCCGGACCCCCCTCCTCAAATACAACATCTGGGGTTTCCCGCACTTCTCTTTCACATCCGTTTCACCTAGAGGTGCATCCAGCGCTTGAGATGAGCATGACTTTCAAGCCCCATAACGTTTTATGTCAAAGTCCTGAGGCATATACCCCCTTCCCGGTAGGCTATCCAAGTAATATAGTAGTTGCTAACGTTTCGGTCAGCGCCTGAGTGCCAAGAAATGTCCGTAAGAGGGGAAGCTCGCATCTTTATGTCAGATCCAATCCAAGAAGGTATAATTCTCAAGCAAATTCACGATTAGCAATTAGAGTTAGAGCTCACAAAAGACACTGTGCAACGTAATACTTTGTATTTTCCACCGTGTATTGGAGACCCGCGTTGAAAGGTGATATCGGTGGTTACAAGCGGAGGTAGTTTAAAGCACCACGCACATCTCGAAATGAACTCATCGAGGCTTAAGAAGTAACACGGGATGTGGATCACCTACATGATCCGCAAGATCACCCATCAGAATTGCTCCGTAGGCCATTGCGGCCACCTCTTGATATCGAGAATGATCCATCGGTTGAGTCGAACCGCGACTAGACTGCACAATGGCTGGCGCTCCCCACTACGCTTTCATCCTGCTCCAAAAAGTCTACCTGTAATACCATTTGCCGTGAAGAGTTTTTGCGTTACATGCCATAACAGGATCTTGAGAATACTATTTGCATCGAGACTTCCCGCACCATTGCAAAAAGGATCATGATATAGCGTTAGACATAGTCAAGACGGTTGTTACCTCGCCCGTAATCATGATAGGCACGCAGCCTTCCACCGCATGAACCGCACCGACCCCTAAGGGTACGG
>JAHECH010000129.1 GCA_024641835.1 Deltaproteobacteria bacterium | reverse complement strand
CTCACCCGACCTCTCCCATCAAGGGAGAGGAGGAGAGTTCGTGGCGGAAAAGGGAAGGGGAGGTAATCAGTCGGTATAGGAGCCAACCGGTGAAGTCCTGTGGAATTCCCTCTCCAGTTCGCGAACCCTTTTCATTCTGTCGGGATCAAGAAAAAACGAGTAAATCCTCTCACCCCTGTCGATGGGTTTGAGGAGGAGTTTTTCTTCGAGAAGAGACAGGGCTTCAATGGATTTGTCGCAGACGGGATATCCTCTGTCGTCCAGGGGGATGGCGGAATCGAAGGAAATTCTGGATATGTTGTTGATATCCACAAGCTTGATATGGCCCGTATGCGTTAGGAGAAGATTCCCTGAGCCTGCCAGATCCGGCACGAAACCGGCCTCCTCGATGAGCCTCTTCAGACGATAGATCAAGTCTCGGGCTTTTTCGCGAACCGTTTGGATCCACGCCTCGATCTCGGCACTTGAGAGGGAAATGCCCGGCGGAAAGATACGCTTCTGCAAAGATCCGAGGTGGTTTCTGTCAAGGCTGCTCCAGGGATCAACGGTTTCTCCTTCCACATAATCCTGAAGACCGCAAAGAATGGGCTCCAATCTCCGCCCCACCATGAGGTCAACGAGAAACTCGTTGGACCTTGCAAGATGATGAGGAGCGAGGAAGGTATCGACCCATTTCACCCGTTTCAGTTCCTCTTCCGCCTCATGCCGGTTCTTGAATCGGGTCCTGAATATTCTCAGCATCTTGAGAGGCTTTGCTTTTGGAAAGGCCCGGAGGCCATTGCGTAGGACGCCGTCTCTTTCCCTCTGTACTTCCGTGGGATCCAACACCTGGAAGATGTGAGAACGGAGTCCGGATCGGTGATGCCTTCTGAAAATAAAGGCCGGATGCCTCCGGATGAAGTTGAGGTTCAGCAGGTCTTCTTGAGTCAGATGGGTCTTGTCTCTCGGGTCATCCTGCATGAGAAAAGCGGGAAATTCTTAGCCATGGGACCCCTGCTCTTGGGATCCTATGAGTTTTCACCTTTTTTTCGCTGAGCAATGTGGGCGAGAGCTCTTTCGATTCTAGCGAGCACCTTTTCCCTGCCGAGCACTTCCATGACCTCGAAAAGCCCCGGGCTTACACCGGAGCCGGTGAGGGCAACTCTCAGAGGTTGTGCAATGTCGCCCAGTTTGATTTTCTTTTCTTCAAGGAAGGCGAGAAAGATACTCTCCATGCCCTCCCTGGTAAATTCAGTCGCATTCTCAAGACGGCTCTCAATCTCTCGCATCATAGCAGCGACCTCCGGTATCAGGAACTTGTCCGCCGCTTTTGGGTCATAGGGGAAATCTTCCAGGAAATAGAAGCGGGCTGCCTTTGCCATGTCCACAAGGGTTTTGCTCCTCCCCTTGAGGGTTTCCACAGCTCCAGCCACTTGCTTTTCATCCAGGTTCTGGAACCCATCTTTTTCCAGGAAGGGAATCAAAGCATTGGTGATGGGGAGGGTGTCCGATTCGCGAATGTATCGGGCATTGAGATCGAGCAGTTTTTCCGCATTGAAGATGCCGGCAGATTTGCCCACGTTCTCAAGAGAGAATTTTTCTATGAGTTCCTCCATGGTAAACTTCTCCTGGTCCCCATAGGACCATCCGATTCTTGCCAGGGCATTGACGAGAGCATGAGGGAGATATCCCATGTCCCTGTAAGCGAGCACTGAGGTGGCACCGTGGCGCTTGCTCAGCCTCGTGCGGTCAGGTCCAAGAATCATGGGCACGTGGGCATAATAGGGCAGAGGATCACCGAGAGCCTGATAGATAAGGATTTGCCGGGGTGTGTTGTTCACATGATCGTCACCCCGGATAATGTGCGTGAGCCCCATGGTGATATCATCCACCACTACGGCCAAATGATAAGTGGGGCTCTGGTCAGAGCGCCACAGAACGAGGTCATCAAGTTCGTCGTTGTTGAAGGAAATGGGGCCTTTGATGAGATCTCGGAAGGCCGTTTTGCCGCTGGGGGGAGATTTCAACCTGACTACAGCGTTGGGGCCTGGGCCAAGTCCAAGGTCCCGGCACTTTCCATCATATTTAGGTTTGAGGCCCTTCGCCTTTGCGAGTTCGCGCCTCTTCTCCAGCTCCTCGGAGGTACAATGACAGTAATAGGCCTTGCCGGAGGCCAAGAGTCTATCGATGAAATCCCTGTATATATGGTATCGGTCCGACTGGAAGTAGGGACCCTCATCCCAGTCGAGGCCCAGCCATTTCAGTGAATCCACAATCGCCTTTGTCGCTTCTTCTGTAGATCGCTCTCTGTCTGTGTCTTCAATCCTCAGAATGAATTTTCCGTGAGCTTTTCTTGCGAATAACCAATTGAAGAGCGCTGTTCTGGCTCCACCAATGTGAAGGTAGCCTGTGGGGCTGGGAGGGAAGCGGGTGACAATTTTTTCTGATACCATGGAAAGCACGGTCCTCCGGACCATAATCAGAATCGGTAACGTTCAAAAGTGTTTACATGGGCTCACAAAAGCGGATCTCTTACAACGAGCCGTACGCCAGGAAGGGCTTGGGCCTTTTCTGGAGTGACTGGCGGGAGGGCGCCGTCTTTTCACGACTTATCTGTGGGGGAAGCCCCGGCCCCGAGCGGAGGCGAGGGGAACGGCGGAGGGGGCAAGTTTCCCTCGCAGATAAGTTGTAGAAAAGACCAGCCCGGGAGACTTGGAACGCAAGAAAAGGCCCAAGCCCTTCCTGAGTGTGGCCCGCCCATGCAAACACTTTTGAACGCTACCAATCTATTGAGTCACGTACCAAACCATCCAGGAGAATCAGGGCAGAATGATTTATGCTTTATTAGCGATTTGGCGCAGTCTAACACATGGAAGTGAGCTGCACAAGATTGAACCGGCGGCAAGTTGAATTCAGCAAGATGGGGAGGTTTGACAGCGCAAAGGCGCAAGCAGCGTGAAGGCGCACACAGCGTGAAGGCGCACACAGCGCGAAGGCGCAGAAAAAAGCAGAGCCATTGCTGGCTCTGCTTTCGAAAGGAGGGTTAGGTTGTTAGCGAATAAACCCAGCGGGCATTTGTTCTTGTGAGGCTGTTGGTTACCTTTCCGACGAGGTGAACTTCACTTTTTACTATGACACTTCCCCTGACGCCGTTATTTTATGCCAGTAGAATTCTCTTTTCAGAAGTGGTCTAAGAATCCCAGCAGAAAAGATGCACGCACATCCGAGAAGGTCCTTAGCTAACCGAAATTTCCTTTTGCTGCTCCCCTCATCGCCTTGAACCGGATTGTGACTGACCCACTTCGGTTCTTATGAGGTGATCAATTAGTTCATATCATACTTATATTTTATAATTTGTCAAGCATTTTTATTTATATTACCTATAAATTATGCATAATTTATATCTATTGTGATCTCATAACGGAAATGACACAATATCCTGTGTGATCTTAGGTACTTCAGCATCGTGTTTGGTATCCTTTCCTGGCGATTTCCTGCTCACAAGGACAAAAAAAGCAGGGTTTTTGATGCCCTGCTTCGAAGTCCAGCGAGATTTGAACTCAGTTCCTTTCCCTATATGTATCACGCCTGCGCTGCGGCCTTCATGCCTGCTTCAATCCCTTTGCTGAAATCAGTCAACACCGTTGTGACACGGGTCCCGAGATCTTTGTCGACAAGGAAGAGCCCGTTATTTCCCTCGGACCCCGTACCCACCAGCTTCAGCTGCGCTATGATGTCGTTGTCATTCTCCTCTTCTTCGATCTGCTCGGTTACGTACCAGTGGAGAAAAATTTGGGTGGCATGGTCTTTTTCGGCCACGGCCAGATCGACGAGATCGTTGATGGATTTGGTGATGTATTTTTCATGAGCGAGGGTTTTCTCAAACATGTCGAGAGGAGATTCAAAGTTCGACGGTGGCTCTTTGACGGCCATGAGCTTCGCTCTGCCCCCCTGTCTCTGGATATACTCGTAAATTTTCATCGCATGTAACATCTCTTCGTGGTACTGCACCATAAACCAGTTAGCGAAACCCTTGAGGCCAATGGAGTCGCTATAAGCGGACATCGCCATGTAAAGATATGCGGAGTAAAGTTCTTTGTTTAACTGCCCATCGAGCGCTTCTTCCATCTTTTTGCCGATCATCATTTTCCCTCCTTCGTGAAAACATAAGCCTCTGGGGACGTACTCAAGCAGTGAGTGCGACAGAATCCTTGGCGCGAAACATAAGTACGCTCTTTCCTATTGTCAAACCCGGCTTGCCAACGGAATGATTAAAAAGAGGAACAGAAAAGGAAAAATCCGGAGCGATTTTTGAGACCAAAAGGCAGGGACCAGGGATCTCTCAAGCACGGAAAAAGAGAGAGGACCAGGAGATCCCGTGTCTTACAAGGGAAATCGTTTGAACATCTCCTTGACACCGTAAAGGGCTAATTCGTCAGCGGTCACCCACTTTCCCCCCATTTCAAAAAAACCTTTGGCTTGGAGAATATTCTCCGACAAGGAGCGTTGGGTTTCGGAAAACACGTCGCTCCACAGCATCCGGCCTGAGGCGACTTCGATGAGATAAACAGCAAAAGCGACGGACGCAGGGCTTTCAGCAGCCACAGGGATTCCAGTTCTATCTATGTATCTCCAGACGTTGCCCACGAGAACGTAATCCGCTCCGATCCGTTTGCCGAGTTCTCGCGCAACCATCATCGGCGTGTCCTTCGTCTCGTCGATCCGCATCTGTATGTATTCAGCTATGACCTGCTGCAATGGAATGGTCATGTCCTCGTGACGCCTCTCCAGCGCTTCCTGAACGTACCGGGTAAGAGTCTTGTCACAACCTGGGCTCATGCTTCCCTGGTCGATGGTGAGCTGGCATAGGGGGCAGTTCAGTACCCCCGTCAGACCAGGGCCGAATTTCCCCACCAAGAAAGGCATGACGGCGATCTTTTCACGCTTGAGTACAGGAGCGGACGATTGGCTCTGCGCGCTCGTTGTAGGGGGTGCATGAAGACCCACAAGGACGGCCATAAGCAGAAGCCCAGCCATCCAGCCAATCACGTAAGATAGGATTTTCTTCGTCATCCTGATTTCACCCATCGGACATTCATGCCGTCCCTTACCCCATCACAAAGGGGAACGATCCTTATTTCCCTTTACGAAAAAGATAAGCCAGCCGTGTAGTCAAAGCAATAGAGGTGCAGATGCAGTAGATCATGCTTTTAAATGTCCCTGAAAGCTGATTATATGTTTTTTCGAACTCTCGGGGATCTAACTTGTTCGCCTTGATCCCTTTTGGGGCAACGATCATCGCATTACGTGGTTCATGTCCCATGTCAATGAGAGGAATGTTTCCGAAGATGTCGTCCTTCTTCAGAACCACGAGAGGCAAAGCCGTATTTTCAGACTGCCCGATCACATAAGCCTCTCCCTCCTCCATGGCATAGGCCCCGGCACTTGACGAACCTGCCGGGATCAAGACCTCGCACCCTTTGGGGAGTGCCATGGGAGGTTTTTTCAGAAACCATTCCACCGCCCTGTCCGTCACCATTCTCAGTCTGCGATCCAAGCTAACAAGGGCATTTCTGAAATCGTTCGATAGGGTTCTGAATTCTCCAGCAAGGCGTTGCGTATCGAGCAATCCAAGGCGCGCATCTCCTTCAGCCGTTACGGTGGCGCTGCGGGCAATATCTTGAAAGAGGAGTGAGGAGAAGGCCCCGATGTAAGATCCTTCTCCAAGCCGCGCAACGGTGAGTGGGCCTTGGGGCGTCTCTCTCGTCACCGTTGCCGTCCCCTCCAGAATGACCCAAATCCATTTGCCGTGGCTTGCTTCTTTGACCACTACCCTCCCGTCGTTATACTCCTCCTCTTGAACGATATAGAGGTAGTCCACCATGCTCCCTTTGATCACGGGAAGGTTGCTTTTCTTTCCTGGTGCCAGCCCCCGTTTTCCTTGAGGCATCGCTTCGAGGGAAGCTGGCCCCAGCTTCTTTATGGCGGCGTCGTCAAGCATCCGAAGAGCATCCAAAACAATCTCCATCCTGCTATTCTTGATGACTCGGTCCACTTGGACATTCTCTTGGGCAAATTCGAACTTTCCATCAATCCAACCAAAAAGAGAGTATACCGCTTCGAGGCCCCTGAGAGACCCGTTGGTCCCGTTGACCGGGTTGCCTTTAACGAAATAGATCACCCCAGGGTTGGGAGCATACTGGCTTATGACTCTCAGGGTGCCGGTGCTGTTGTTGCTTCCAAGGATCTGGAACAATTCAGCCAGGTTAATGAAACTGAGACTCCCTTCCAAGACAGCTCTCCCGTTCATATCAAACCCTTATTTTGTCCATTTCAGCTCTCTCTGAAGATCGCGTAATGTGAGGAGCAAAATCTGCTTTAGCGTAGGCCCAACACCTTGGCCCTTGATTGCACTGGCCAGGTGATAAGGTGCCTTCAGCTGCCTGTTCATCTCTTTTTCCATTACCTCCGCGGGTGTGATGGGGATGCCGCCATCTGCAAGATCTCTCTTGTTGAATTGCAGCACAAGGGGAATCTGAAATATGCTTTTGCTTTCCTCTTTCAGATTATCGGCAAGGTCCTTAAGGGATAGGAGATTTGCCTTCCTGCGCACTTCCAGGGAATCAGCGACGAAGACAACTCCGTCCACGCCTTTTAGAACCATTTTCCTCGTAGAGGCATAACGGGCCTGCCCAGGTACCGTATAAAGTTGGACCTTGACATCGCAGCCCCTGATTTTGCCTATTCCCATGGGAAGAAAGTCAAAGAAAAGGGTTCGATCTCCTTTGGTATTGATGGAGACCATTTCAGCGCTGGTGTGTTTATTGAAGGCTTTGAAGATGTATTCAAGGTTGGTGGTTTTGCCGCCGCGGCCGGGTCCGTAGTAGACGATCTTACATTCAATGATTCTTTCTTTCGCATTGAATATGGCCATGGGTGCTAAGGAGGCTCCTCCCCAACGTGAATAGGTCAGTCCGAAAACGGTGCAAGGAGACTCAGAAGGTGAATCGCATCATCAGAACCAAATACGATCATTTCTTCCCACCCCTAATCCGTATCAATGGTGATATCAACCGTGAAATCCCCCTGCCGGGGTCCTTGTTTGATCCTATCCTTCCCTGTCACCGTACCGCTGGTCCTGAAAACGGTGATGGGAGAGTAGCACTGAATGCTCAAAAGCCTCGTTCCTGGTTGAAAAGCATCAGCAAGGTTCTTCTGGGCAGCCGATATGACGATGCTGACCGTATTGGCCGACTGGAAGTGAATATCGAAGTCAACGTTCTGCCCTTTCAGGCGGCCCCCATCGAATCCAACGGTGATCGCTGAGATCTCAAGAAAAACCTCTTCCTTTTTCGCGGGCTTCACGGATCCCGTGGTCTTCTCCACTTCCGGGATCTTCGCTTTGATCCCCTCCTTTTCCAAGGAACTGATGAGGAAAGAACGAACGTATTTGAGGTCTTGATCTGATACGAGGTTCCGGGACCGCCACTTCTCGAACTGTGCAATGGCTGCGTTGGGAGCCTTGAGGGCAATGTAACATCGAATGATGTTCTTAGCCGTGACCACCGGCAGGATTCCCTCTTCCAGCAGTTTCTGGAATTCCATCAGGGCTTGCTCATACTGCCCGAATTTGGCGAGGGCCACAGCGCCTTCGATGGCAGCCGCTTCTTTGGTGTGAGAAAAGGTGAATAGTTTCTTAATGAGGAGCAAGAGGTCTGTGGAGAGCTCAGGGGCTGCTGGGGACGCTTTGATTTCCGCAACCGCTTTATCAACCGCTCGGATCTTGCTATTAATGGCATCGATAAGTTTCTGATGCTTCATGAGTTTCTCGTTCTTGCCGATAATCCTGAGGATCTCACGATACTTCTTTTTGGCGTCTGCCAGCAGCCCCTGGTTGCGATAGAGATCAGCCTCTTTCAAGGTCTGCTTAAGGTATTCTTGGTCGGACATGAGGTGCCCCAATAAACGAATCTTTCCAAGATGATCACGTCCGGGTGAAAAAAAGGAACCCGCATGCGAAAATTCGAACTGCAATCCGCTCTCTTTTTATCATATTTTTCGCATTTTTGAAAGGGTTTTCTTATGATTATGATAAATTTTACTTATTTTAGATGCTTATCTAGCATTATGATATAGCAAGCCGAATTTGCCGGTCCACTCCAGCTCCCACACAAGAGGCTCGAGAGCTATTTCAACTTCTCTGCAATCTTCCCAACTTTATTTGCCCATGTCTCCCAAGAAAGAGGCGTGAAAAGAACAAGGCCGCCAAAAACTGTTGAGGCACTCGTGCTTGCAATGTCGATCGATTGAGTGCTATATTCATGGCGGCGGAAAACGTGGCGGAAATCAAATTACCCAAATACCCAGGAAAAGCACTGCCAACCGTGCTGAAACCACAACAGGACAGAACCACTCGTCAAGGTTAGCATCATCCAACAGGTTGCGATAATGAAGATCAAGATTGAAAGCGAAAAGATCATCAAGGCGTTCAAGAAGCTGGAAGGGATCGAAGTGGTGCTGGAAAATGCAGCAGATGCCAAGGAGGCGCTTCAAGTCATTCTGAGGAAATCGGAGCTGTTGAAGAAAAGCGATATAGGGAAGCTTAAAGATGTGATCGTTTCCTCGTTTCAGGAATACAAGACATCTGCTGTCGATTACAAGATCGTCTTCGTTTTGGAGTTCCTGTTCGAGGCGGATGTCCCGGCTGAAACCAAGGTGGGTGTTATCAAGGATCTCCAGGAGTTTTTCAGTAAGCTGTGATGACTTCTCCCCTTTTGAGGCCTACCTGCAGACCCAAGATCTACCGGTCGGAAATCGCACCGCTTTCAATGTGACACGAAGGCGTTTCGAGCAGCGGTATAAGTAGTCATGCTGAGTCGATCAATTATTCGATCACGCTGCCAACGGCGAGAAAGCCCGATGTTTGAAAAAGGGTTCCCCAAGAAGATTCATGTCGAAGCTTATTCAGGGTACAAAGCCAATGAAAGGCCCATG
>JAHECH010000128.1 GCA_024641835.1 Deltaproteobacteria bacterium | reverse complement strand
CTCCAATCCCAGGGTGTGATAAAAAAATCAAAAGTTATCGTTCAAGAATTGAAAAAGCAGGACCGATTTTGCGACCTAGTATTGCCCTCACCGCTTTTCACGAATACTCCAATTTAGACTCCTAAGACCAAGAAGAGCACGGAGAAAGAGACATGCATTATGACACAGCGCTTCGAGTCTATACTTCCAAACGGATCGAGGAGATCGAATCTGCGGATATCCTCGTCGGTATCCCGAGTTACAACAATGAGAGAACGATTGCCCATGTGATTCAGGTGGTGACCCATGGGCTCGCCCAGTACTACAAGGATCGAAGGTGCGTGATCCTTGTGGCAGACGGAGGATCCACAGACGACACGCGAGAAGTCGCCAAGGAGTTCCAGATCAAGCCCTGGCAGGAAAAAGTCGTGTCCATTTATCGCGGGCCTTCAGGCAAGGGTACAGCCCTCAGATCCGTCTTCGAAGCAGTCGACCGGCTCAAGGTAAAGGCCTGTGCCGTGGTTGACTCTGACCTTCGCAGCATCACGCCGGACTGGGTTCAACATCTTCTGGACCCGGTTCTCACGCGAGGGTACCAGTTTGTGGCTCCCATTTACTTGCGTCACAAATACGACGGCACCATAACGAACAATATTGTCTATAACCTTACGCGCGCCCTCTACGGGAAGCGGATCAGACAACCGATCGGGGGTGACTTCGCGCTCTCGAGAGATGCGGCGAAATTCTATGCTGACCAGGACGTTTGGGAGACAGATGTGGCTCGCTACGGCATCGACATCTGGATGACGACGAATGCGATCACCCAGAATTTCCGGATCTGCCAGTCCAATCTCGGGGTGAAGGTCCATGATGCAAAGGACCCTGCAGAGCACCTTGGCCCCATGTTTCGTCAAGTGATGTGGACGGTTTTTTCTCTCATGGAGCGATTCGAAAGCTTCTGGAAAGGGATACGGGGGAGTGAACCAGTGGAAATATTCGGCTATGAAGGATATGTGGAGCCTGAGCCGGTCAAGGTGGACCTGGAGGGAGTGATTGAGCACTTCAAGATCGGGTTTCAACAATTCTCCGCACTGTGGAAGGAAATTTTCTGCGAGGAGTGTTTCAGCGAGATTCAGAAAGCCTCTCAAATGGATCCGAAGGGATTTCAGCTTCCTGCAGATACATGGATTCAGATTCTTTATGAATTGGCTGCCACTTTCCATTCATGGAAGGTCAACAGGAATAAACTCATCGATCTGGTGACCCCCCTGTACTACGCAAGGGTCGCATCCTTCGTGCAGCAGAGCTGGGAGATGTCTTCACAAGAAGCTGAAGCGCTTGTGGAAGAGCAGGCCTTGCAGTTCGAAGAGCATAAGGATTATCTCATCAGGGTCTGGAATGAGAAAATGGAGAAAAAGCAGAATGTCCCATAGCCTACGAGAAGATACCGACGGCCTTCTCATCAAAAGAAAAGGAGATGAGCATGAGCGAGTTCCAGCAAGAAAGTTCCATCACGACGATCCATGGGTTTTATGATCTTTTTGATCCGGAGGAATATCTCAAGAACCTTGAGAAGAAACTGATGGAGTTTTCAAAACATTCCCCTATCGGCCTTCTTCTCCCCTCCCTTTACGGAGAGATCCATGTTCCTCATGTGCTGGGCCGCATGATCAACGAGATCAATCAGGTCGATTATTTGCGCTCCATTGTGATTGCCTTGGGAGGCACCAGCAAGAGGAAGGAGTTTATCGAAGCGAGGGACTTCTTCTACCAGCTCAAGAAAGACGGCCGGGACGTCAAAGCCGTCTGGGTGGAGGGACCAAGGATTCAAAAGATCTTCAAGAAGATTCAGCAACAAATGATTTCCGTGGGCGTGCCGGGCAAGGGGCAATCCGCCTGGATCAGCCTTGGATACTTTTTTGCCAAGGAAGACTGCGACATCATTGCCCTCCATGATTGTGACATTGTCACCTATGGCCGTCTTCTTCTGGGCCGCCTGATCGAGCCTACAGCCAACCCAAACAATGATTTCGAATTCTGCAAAGGATACTACGCACGCATTTCGCCCACGGAAATGGAAATGAAGGGAAGGGCCACCCGGCTTTTTGTAGCCCCTTTTGTGGAAGCACTTATCAGGATTACCCATCATAGCGAACATCATGAACTGGAGGATTTCTTCCGCTATCATCGCGCCTTCCGTTATCCCCTCGCCGGTGAATTCAGTTTTCTGACGCGCTTGGGAAGAGCGCTGAACGTGGCTTTTGATTGGGGTCTCGAAGTGAGCACTCTTTCAGAAGTGTATGAAAGGCTGACGCCAAAGAAGATCGCGCAGATCGATCTGTGTAAGAACTACGAACACAAACACCAGAAGCTCTCAGAAAAGGATGAGAGCGGTGGACTCCATCGGATGATTGTGGATATTGTGAAATTCTATCTCAACTACCTTCGCTCACACGGGATGCCCATTGACGACGCCTTTATCGATATGCTTCAGCGGACCTATTACAGCGTAGCGCTCACCTTTGTCAAAAGTTACAGTGATGATGCAGAATCCAATGGCCTTCGCTATGATCGACACCAGGAGGAGGTCATCGTCTCGCACTTCAGAGATTTCCTCGGAACGGCCTGGGAAGAGGCAAAGAACGAGAAGGGAGGGACTCAGATTCCATCCTGGAACCGGGTCACCTATTCGGTCCCTGATATTTATGAGGATCTCCTCCAGGCTGTAGAAGCAGACAATGAATAAAGCGGGGGTATCCATGAACGAAGCGATGAAGGTTTGGTTTCTCTCGTCGGAGGTTGAGCCCTTCGCAAAAACCGGTGGCCTGGCTGACGTTGCAGGGTCTCTGCCCCGGGCCCTTCACGGCTTCGGGGTGGACGTGAGGGTGGGCCTTCCCTATTATCGATCCATCAGAGATCAGAATATCTTTGCCACGCAGATCGTAGCGGGCCTGGAAGTTCCTCTCGGCGACCTCGTGCTGCCATGTAAGGTGCAGGAGACGCAGACGAAGGAAGGGATACGAGTCTATTTGTTCGAAAGGGAGGATCTCTTTGACAGGCCTCACCTGTACGGGAATGCTGAGGGAGACTACTACGATAACCTGGAGAGGTTCTCTTTTTTCTGCCGTGGGGCGATCCTCTTCGCAAAGAGGATAGGCTTTTCCTTTGACGTGGTGCACTGCCATGATTGGCAGACGGGGTTGGTCCCCGCCTATATCAAATCGATTTACAGGAACGATCCCTTTTTCTCGAACACCGCTTCTGTTTTCACCATCCACAACATCGGATACCAGGGGCTATTTCCCGGGGCAAAGCTCGATACCTGCGGGATTCCCTCGTGGGAGTTTCATCCCGATGGCATCGAATACTGGGGAAATATCAGTCTCTTGAAAGCTGGCCTTGTCTATTCGGATCTCATCACCACCGTGAGCCCCACGTACAGCGAAGAGATTCAGACTCCTGAATTCGGGCTGGGAATGGAGGGAGTGCTCAAAAAGAGAGCGCAAGATCTCCGTGGGATACTGAATGGGGCAGACTACTCGGTATGGGACCCTGCCAGGGACCCACATATTGTTTCCCCCTATCAACCGGAGACTATGGAGGGGAAGAAGAAGAACAAGTTTGCTCTTATCGAGGAGATGGGCTTAAAGCCATTATTCAAGGTTCAGCCGGTCCTTGGAATGATTTCTCGGCTTTCATCTCAAAAAGGGTGCGACTTGTTGGTTGAGATTTTGGACGAACTGGTGAAGCTGGATGTCGGGTTGGTGATCTTGGGTTCTGGTGAGGAGAAATATGAAAGCATGTTGGTCGATCTGTCTCAGCGACACCGGGGTAGTATGGCGGTCAGGATAGGGTTCGACGATCCTCTTGCCCATCGCATCGTAGCCGGTGCGGACATGCTCCTGGTTCCATCCATGTATGAGCCTTGCGGGCTGACGCAGATGTATGCTCTGAGGTATGGCACAGTGCCGGTCGTTCGGGCAACCGGCGGGCTGGATGATACGATCGTCGAGTTTGATCCCGTGGAAAACAAGGGCAATGGATTCAAGTTCGGGCCTTATGAGGCGAAGCCATTTCTAACAGCCATCCGCAGGGCCATAGACGTTTTCAAGGATGGGGAACCATGGCAGAGACTGATGCAAAACGGCATGAAAGAGGATTTTTCGTGGGATCGCGCAGCCCGGGAGTACCTGGAGCTCTACGAGTCTGTGCTCACAAGAAAACGGGAAGGAGGGAAGCGTGAATCTCAGAGCGCTTTTTGAGCCAAAAACCATGGCCGTGGTGGGCGTCTCTTCGATCAATGATCGACATCCGGCCAACGTCATCTACAACAAAAATAACCTTCGCTACCCCATCAAGGTCTTCCCCGTCAACCCTCGGGGCGGAGATGTGCAGGGAGAAAAGGTCTATCCCAGCGTCAAAGAAATACCCGAGAAAGTGGACCTGGTGGCCGTTGCCGTTCGCGCGGAACAGGTTCCAGCTGTTTTTGCTGAATGCATTGAGGCAGGAGCCGGCAGTGCCGCTGTCATTTCCGGGGGATTTGCCGAGACAGGCCGAAAAGATCTGCAAGATCGAATCGTCAGCATGGCCAAGGAAGCCAGCTTTCCTTTTATTGGGCCGAACTGTCTCGGTATTTACTCTCCCAAGAGTGTGAATACTTTTTTTCTTCCGAGCGAGCGCATGGTGCGGCCTGATCCTGGTGGTGTGGCCATGGTGAGCCAGAGTGGGGGCATCCTGGTAGACCAGATGGTTAAATTTGCGGTAGAGGGCGTGGGCATGTCTCTGGCTGTGAGCATCGGGAACAAAGCCCTTCTCAGGGAACTGGACCTTCTCGATTACTTAATCAAGGATCGAGAGACAAAGGTCATTGCCTTTTACGTAGAAGGTTTCGGGAAGAGGGAAGGGAGAGATTTTGTCCTCGCTGCCAGCCAGTCTCCCAAGCCGGTTATTGTTCTGAAAGCGGGCAAGAGCCCGGGTGGCAGCAAAGCTGTCTCCAGCCATACCGCTTCGCTCGGCGGTGACTACAAGGTTTTCTCAGAGGTGATGTCGCAGTACGGGATCGTGGAGGCCAGGAGCGAGCGCGAACTGGTTTCCTTCTGCGAGTCCCTGAGCTGTTATCAGCGTTCTATAGAAGGCAGAATAGGTATTATCACGGGGAGTGGCGGGCACGGCGCTCTTGCCGTGGACATATGCTCGTCCCACAACCTTCCCGCCCCTGAACTCCCTCAGGAAGTCCAAAAAGCAATTCGGGGAAAATTATCCTCCAGCGTGCAAGCGATCGCATCCGTTTCCAATCCTGTTGACCTTACAGGCAGCGCCATTGACGATGATTTTGCCGTGACCATGCAGATCCTGAGCAGGACACCGGAAATTGACTGTATTCTGGTGCTCCTCCTGCCTTACTTGCCGGGTACAACCTCGGATCTGGGTGCGCGGCTGAGCCGGATTTATCGAAAGGAGGGCAAGCCCCTCGTTGCCTACGTCCCCCACGTGGAAAAATACCGCATGCTGATAGAAGGCTTCGAACTGAACAATGTGCCTGTCTCTCCTTCCATCGAAGGGGCTGTACAAATGGCGGAAGCGATGAGGAGGTGCAAGCCGTGCTGAGCAAAGAGATGGTTCAAATCCTCTCAGACGCGAAACAGGCGGGTTGGGTTATGGAGCCGGAGGCAAAACATCTTTTGTCTCTGGCAGGAATCGATGTTCCCCGATATCGTTGGGTGAGGGGCCTGGAGGAGGGTGTGCGCTTTGCCGGGGAGATCGGCTATCCCGTGGCCGCCAAGGTGGTTTCGGTCGAGGTGATCCACAAATCCGATGAAGGAGGAGTCGTTTTAGGCATCGATAGCGATCAGGGTCTCAGCGCCGCGTATGATCGTTTCCGCGCCATGCGGGGCTTTGCGGGCATGTTGGTCGAGGAGATGGTATCAGGCATGGAACTGATTGTGGGTGCCAAGATAGACTATCAGTTCGGTCCTGTGATTCTCATGGGACTGGGAGGGACAGGGGTTGAGATTTACAAGGATGTTGCCTTGAGAATGGCGCCGCTCAAGGAAACGGATCTTGAGTCCATGGTGAAAAGCCTCAAGGCGCATCAGCTGCTGGAAGGATACCGCGGCTCTGAGCCGGTGGATCTCGGAGCCCTTTCCCGCACGATGATGTTATTTTCAGAGATGGTCATGGATATGGAAGATATGATCCAATCCATCGACCTCAATCCAGTGAAATGTTCCTCCAAAGGCTGCATTGTAGCGGATGCGAGGATCATGCTGGCGCCACCTATTTCCCTTTCCTCTGCCGGTAGAAGTATGCTAGCCAGATCAAGATGCCAATAAAGGCAATTCCGGCAAAAGCTTCAAGCTCACGGTACTTGATATTCCCGAGAAGGATTTCCAGGGCATTTCCAAAAAAATAACCTCCGGTCCCTATGACGACGGCCCAGACACCCGCGCCTATGGCGTTGAGAAGCACAAACTGGGGTGCCGGGAAGGCGCTCATCCCGATCACAAAAGGCGTCACGGATCGGAGACCATAAAAGAAGCGGAACACGAGCATCAACAGAATCTTGAAGCGCTTAAGCAGTCGCTCTGCCTTAGCGATTCGTTCATTCCATTTTGGCCTGCGGGCCAAGAAAGCGCGGCTGTGCCATCGGCCCAGGATGAAAAAGAGTTGGTCTCCACACAGGGTTCCGATGAACGCAGCAGCCATAACCCAGGGCAGCTCCAAATAGCCTCTTTGGGCCGCGAATCCCCCAAGAATGAGAACGGTCTCCCCTTCCAAAAAGGTTCCCACCAGGATAGCCCAATAGCCATAATTCTGGATAAAGGTCTCCACCATGAACTCATCAGGTCCTTTCAGGGGGAAACGCGACAGCCTACTTCTGGTCACGATCCAGGGCTTTCGGTCCGCCGGTCAACTTGGCAACGATAAACCCTCCTGCAAAGCCGATCAAAAGGACGACGGGCATCAGGATGATCTGAGGCATGGATATGTTCCAAAAGTACAGGCGCAGGGTCACCACGTCCGTGTTCTGAAAAAGGAAGATCAAAAACAAGATGCCCACCACGAGCCCGGCAATGACTTTGGGATTCTTCACACCAGGTACCTCCGATCCTTTTGAAATGACCAATCCTTAAGCGTACGCGACCACCCAGGTTCCGCATGAAGTCTCCTAGCACGTTCGCCATTTTTTTTCAATCAGAATAACGGCCAATCCATGGGAGGAGTCATCCCCCTTTGATTGCCTCTTGACACCATCGCAGCTCCTTGCTAAGGATGGCTCAGAATTTTAACCGGCAACTTCTTCTCGATCTGCGCAGAACTTTTCGAGGGCCTAACAGTGTCTTTCTGGAATGACTAGCGGGCCAGCCCGCGAGCTGCTCAGCCGCTCATCCGGTCAGGAAACTCCAGGTCACCATGAACCGCCGAACTTTTCTTAAGATCATTGGAATGGGGAGTCTCGCCTTTGCCCCTGCCTGCACCTCCAGGCCCGAAAAAAACCTATTCTCCTATGTTCAATCACCTGAAGACATGGTTACCGGCAAGGCGACTTGGTACGCTTCCACGTGCCGGGAATGTCCGGCAGGATGCGGCATTCTCGCAAAGAACAGAGAGGGCAGGGTGATCAAGGTCGAAGGCAACCCGCTCCATCCCATCAACCTGGGGAAGCTCTGCATGAGGGGGCAGGCAAGCCTTCAGGGGATCTATAACCCGGATCGAATCAAGAAGCCCTTGTTAAAAAAGACGGATGGATGGCAGGTGATCTCTTTCGAGGAGGCTCTGGGAATCCTGAAAGAGAGGATCGTGAAGGCGGCGGATGGCGGCCAAGGCAGAATTCACATGCTCACGGAAGCAGTGGGCGAGAGCCTTATCACGCTCTTCAGGGAAGCCCTGAGAAAGTGGGGATCAGAGCCGCCTCTTGTCTTTGAACCCTTTGCCTATGAATCCCTGAAGGCTGCCAACCGGCAGGTCTTCGGCCTGGAGGGGATCGCCTCTTACAGGATGGAGGAAGCGGATTTTCTCCTTTCTTTTGGTGCCGATTTCCTCGAGACCTGGTTATCTCCCGTCGAGTACGCACGAAAGTTCAGAAAGATGCATGCCCTTAACGACGGCAAGAAGGGCTTCTTCGTACAAATCAGCCCTTTCCAGTCGCTGACCTGCGCCAATGCAGACCTCTGGCTCTCTTGTTCTCCGGATGCTGAAGTGGTGGTTGGCCTCGGTCTGATGAGGGAAACCCTCCATCTCGGAAAAGGAAAGAGCCTGCCGGACGACTTAAGGCCCGCTCTTGAAGAGATCAGCTCCCCCTACACCAAGGAAAAAGTTCTCCAGCTCTCATGCATAGATCTTGACGTCTACGAGAGGTTAATCGCCCGGCTCCAGGAAGCCCGGAAGCCCCTCGTCCTGGGTACCGGGACAGCCGGATGCGGGGAAAACAGCCTGCGCGTGAACATGGTTGCCAATCTCCTCAATGCCATTCTCGACCCTGATCTCGCCCTCGTGGATTTCCGGCGAAGACATCGGGTGGAAATGGCTGCGAAGAGGTCAGAGGTTCTTGCCTTCTTCGAGAGACTCCGGAGTGAACCGGGAGGGGTGCTTCTGCTGAATCATGTGAATCCTGTGTATGCGCTCCCTCCCTCAAGCGGCGTTGCGGATGTGTTGAAGAAGGATCCTCTGTTTACCGTCAGTTTCAGCAACTTCATGGATGAGACAACCGTGCGGGCGAGTCTCATTCTTCCGGTGAGCCTCCCCATGGAAACCTGGGATGAATACAGCGGCACTTCAGAGATTGTCTCCATGGTTCAGCCTGCCATGGCCAGCCTCACCGGCGCCCCGGATCTCGGCGGCCTCTTTTTGCGCCTCGCTTTCGGGAATGAGAGCCCTGCCAAAACCTATCAGGATTATGTCTACACGCGCTTGGTTTCCAGTGGGGGGATCAAAGACGAAAGAGGCTGGGTGAGAATGCTCCGGGAGGGGGGCATCTTTGAGGGCGGGTCCTTAAAAAAGCC
>JAHECH010000127.1 GCA_024641835.1 Deltaproteobacteria bacterium | reverse complement strand
TGGGGGAAGCCCCGGCCCCGAGCGAATGCGAGGGGAACGGTGGAGGGGGCAAGTTTCCCTCGCAGATAAGTCGTAGAAAAGACCAGCCCGGGAGCCTCGGAACGCAAGAAAAGGCTCCAACCCTTTCCAGGTGCAGCGACCGCATGTAAACACTTTTGAACGTTTCTACTAAAAGGTTACCCGTGCTCGGCTTGAGAGCCTCTTTTCTCGGTGTATCGTTCCCAAAACGAATCGCTCTAGGTCGGATAATGAAGCGGGTATCACGGCGATTAGGAAGGTCTTGCATTCACTTCTTGAATGGCGATCACCAGGAGGTTGCTAACCTATGATCGGTTTTGAGCTCAGTTCGGAGCAGAAACTCTGGCAAAAGTACTGAATGGAGGCAACCATTCGCATCAACTTGCCATAGCCGGATACTTACTCGGAGAAGCGAGATAAGAGATGGAATTTCAGTTATCTGAAGAAGAGAAATTGTTGCAGTGGGCCGTGAATGATTTTGTGCAAAAGGAGCTGGATGAAGAAGAGCTTCGCATGTGCAACCATGTCCCCCAAAAGATTGTCGACAAGATGGGTGGACTGGGGTTTCTCGGCTTAAAGGTCCCCGAGAAATATGGAGGAGAGGAAGGGACGTGGGTTGAGGTTGGAATACTCTGCGAAGAAATGGCGAAGCGAAGCATAGCAGTCGCGCATCTGATCATGCGCGGTTATGAAATAAACTCTATCCTGGCTAAATATGGGACCGAGAGGGTTAAAGGCGAGTGGCTGGCCAATGCGGCAACAGGCAAAAAAATAGGCTGTATCGCCACAACAGAGCCCGGCTCTGGAACCGATATTGCTGCGATAAAGATGAATTCCCTGAGAGCTGATGATTCATACCTGATCAATGGAGAAAAAAATCCTGTCAGCTTTGGCATGCAGGCGGATTTTGCCATCGTATTCGGCAAGACAGACCCATCCGTAAAGGCGAACAGGATAAGCGGCTTTCTTGTTCCTCTCAGCCTTCCTGGTATTACGAGGGAGGGCGTTAGCCATATGGGTCTATACGGCTCGGCTATCGCTTCCATCGTGTTTGATCGAGTGAAAATCCCAGTCGAATACAGAATCGGCGAAGAGGGTGAGGGGTTTGATATTCATGTGAACGCGGGTACCTACAGCAGTTTGAGTCAGATCCTCGCGGGAGTCATTTCTATGGGAGCGTGTCAGGAAGCGGTGAATCGAGCCGTGTCGTATTCGAGAATGCGCTTTGCATTCGGGCGTCCACTCGCTAAGTTCCAAGCCATTTCCGGGAAGATTGCTGAGGACCTCACTCTGGTGGAGGCAGGGAGGTGGTTGTGTTACAGGGCTCTATGGCTGAAAGAGCAAGATCTGCCCCACACAAAGGAATCTGCTATGTGCAAGTGGTGGTGCACAAAAATGGCTTGCGATGTCGTAAAAAATGCTCTGCTCATTCACGGACATACTGGCTACAGCGATGATGTTCCTTTGGAGCGAATGCTTAGAGACATGTTAGCCTTCCGAATCATCGGGGGGGCAGACCAGCTTATGAAGCTTATTATTGCCCATAAGACGATCGGAAAAATCGCAGTTCCGGATAGCCTGGCAGGCTACATGCGCGACTGGGGGTAAGGCGACCGGATAGCTTGGGAGCATGCAGGATGGTGTTCTTTACTGAGAGCCAGCAAAAGTTTCGTTCAGAAGTTCAAGAATTTGCGGCCAAAGAATTGGCTCGTGGAGCCAAGGAAAGGGCGAAGCTCGACCATATTTCCGAGCGGATCATAAAGAAGCTTGCAGAGGCGAAACTGCTGGGCTTAACAACACCCTCCAAGCACGGAGGCAGGCCGGCGGATTCAGTGATGATAGGCATCATGTTTGAAGAAGTGTGTAAAGTGGATTTTTCGCCGATGCTCCTGCTGCTCAGTCACGTCATGGTCCCTTTGATGATGAACTGGGCGCCGGAAGAACTGAAGGAAGAGTGGCTGCCTAAACTGGCGAGAGGGGAGAAGTTGGTGTGTTTTGGGAACACCGAACCTGATTGTGGCTCTGATGCCACCGCGATCAGAACCAGAGCCGTATATCATCAGGGGAATTATGTCCTTACGGGCGAGAAGACTTCGGTTAGTGTTGGAATGCAAGCTGATGCGATGGCCATGACGGCGGTAACGAAGGAGGGTGCTGGGGCAAGAGGCATCACTTGCTTTTTCGTCCCTCTCGATATGCCTGGCGTAAGCCGATCACGCTTTGCTGACATGGGGTGCATTCCCGCGGGCCGAGCATCTATTTTTCTGAATGATGTCCGGGTTGCTTCGAAATATCGTATCGGCGGGGAAGGGGAAGGATTCGTAAAGGTGATGACCGGGTTCGACATTACTCGAGCACTCGTGGTTCTTGCAACGTTGGGACTAGCTGAGGCTTCTTTGTGTGAGGTTTCGGAGCATGTGAAGCGGAAAACGCTGTTTGGGTCTCCGATAGGCCATTTCGAAGGCGTGGCGTTTAAGCTTGCAGAGTGCGCGACGTGGATTGAAGCGTCGAAGCTGTTGAGCTATCAAGCCCTAAAGCTCAGGGATGAAGGCCTTCCGCACACGAAAGAGACAGCGATGGCCAAGTGGTTTGGGGCTGAGTCAGCAGTGAATGTTATCCAGGAGATCCTTCTTATATTTGGGGCTGACGGATACGCCCAAAGGAATGCGATTGAACAGCGGTTAAGGGACGCCATCGGCTTGCAGATAGGAGATGGGACGGCTGAAATAATGAAACTGATCATTGCCAGAGAAATGATGGGGAGCAGGTTTGTACCCGTAATGTGAAAGCTTTTTAGTAGAAAATCGCGCAACCTCTTCTTCCCTATTGCTTCGGCAGGCATAGCAGAGGGTTTATAGGACCTTTTAGAAAGGGACGAATGTGACGGAGAATTTTGTTCACCTGAAATATGAAAAACAGGACCATCTACTCCTATTGACCTTGAATCGGCCGGATAAGTCGAATGCCCTCAATAAACCGCTTTTAGAGGATCTGAATCGCGCATTCGAGAAAGCGGCAAAAGATGAAGAAATCAGGGTTATCGTTCTCGCTGCCGAAGGAAAGCATTTCTCTGTGGGGGCGGATATCGGTGAGATAAAAGAGTTTGTGTCGGTGGCCGATTATGAAAATTTCTTCATACGAATTCACGACACCTTCAACAGAATCGATAATCTGAGGAAGCCCGTTATCGCTGCCGTGAATGGTTTGGCTCTGGGAGCGGGGTGCGAAATGTGCCTTGTGGCGGATCTGCGTATCGCCGCCGGTGATGCATCCTTTGGGGTCCCCGAGATCAAGCTGGGTGCGCTTCCAGGCGCTGGCGGAACGCAACGATTGCCGCGTATTGTCGGAGAGGCCAAAGCTCTTGAAATGATCTACACGGGCGATCTCGTAAGCGCCGAGGAAGCCTATCGGATAGGGCTGGTCAACAGAATCGTCCCGTCCGCGAAATTGAAGGATGAGGCCATAGGCTTTGCACATCATCTGGAAGGAAGGCCTCCGATCGCCCTTGCCACCGCCAAACTCTTGGTCAAACAAGGCTTGAACATGGAACTCGGCGCGGGTCTTGATCTCGAAGTCAAGAACGTCAGCTTGTTGGCAGCAACCGAAGATCAACGAGAAGGATTTCGGGCATTCATGGAGAAAAGGGAGCCTAAATTTATCGGAAGATAACTCCAGTTGTATGAAATCCTACTAGGAGAATCAAATAGTTTGTGTGGCGAACCATTTGAATGGCGTAACCATTTGAATGGCGTAACCACGAGGGGCATGGGGGTTTTCTGAAGTGACTGGCCCTGTTGAATAGGGTTCCCTTCGGGAAATTCAACAGGGCTGGCGGGAGGCCGCTGTCCTTTTCGTGACTTATCCGTGGGGGAAGCCGCAGCCCTGAGCCTGTCGAAGGGAATGCGGAGGGGGCAGAACTCCCCCATGGATAAGTCACTGAAAAGACCAGGCCGCCTCAGGCGGTCAAGGCCGGGAGACGTGGCCGCCTCTGGCGGCCTTGGAACGAAAGAAAATGCCCATGCCCCGAGAAAATCCAAACAATCTATTGCTTTCCTTAGTCATAGCAGAAACCAACACAGGGTTCGGAGGGAGGAGAAAATGGATTTGACAGCGATTCTCGACAGAAATGCACGGATGTTTCCAAACGAGGTGGCCCTCGTTGAAGTCAGACATAGCAAAGGGTTTCGAAAAGAAATCACTTGGAAGGACTTGAATGAGAGAGCGAATAGGCTTGCGAACGCCCTCAACGAAAGAGGTGTTGTGAAAGGAGACAGGGTACTGCACTGGATGAAAAACTCTATTGACTGGCTTTTGGTATTCTTTGGCATTGCCAAGACCGGAGCGTGGGTTGTACCGCTGAACTACCGGTTTGTTGCCGGAGACATAAAATACTGCGCCGACGTGGCTGAGCCCAAGGTCTTTATCATGGAAGAGGAGTTCGCGGCAAGAATAGAAAGCATTCGAGATCAGCTTCCCACTGTAAAAAACTACGTCAGCATTGGGCCGAATGTCCCAGCCGGCATGGAGAAGTTCGAGGACATTCTGAACGAATCATCTCCGCAAGGTCCCAGCGGAAAAATAGCCGACGATGATGAATGTGCCCTGTTTTTTACTTCGGGCACTACGGGTGATCCAAAACCGGTCCTTCTTACGCACAGGAACCTGGAGTGTACTTGCATAACGGAATGGGCACATCACCAACAGACACTCGAAGATAACTTTGTCATTATTCCTCCCCTCTACCATTTGGGAGCACTCGGTCACTGGTTGGGCGGGTTCATCGTCGGTGCGCGCGGGACGATTCTGGCTGAGTTCAGTCCCCACAATTTGTTTGAGACCATTCAGAGAGAGAGGGGCACGGTCGTTTGGCTGGTAGTCCCCTGGGCACTCGACATCCTTGGAGAATTGGATCGGGGATCTCTGAAAAAGGAGGATTATGATTTGAGTTGCTGGAGGATGATGCACATGGGCGGGCAGCCAATACCTGAAAGTGTCGTGAGACGATGGAAAAAGTACTTTCCCGGGATGCAATATGATACCAGTTACGGGCAGAGTGAATCGGGCTCGCCGGGCGGAATCCGCTTGGGCACCAATAACGAGCACAAGCTTCCGGCAATCGGCAAACCCGGCTTTAATTGGGACGTGCGGATCGTGAATGAGAAGGGCGAGGATGTTGCTCCGGATGAAGTGGGTGAGATTATTCTCAGAGGGAACGCTGTCATGAAGGGTTATTACAAGAACCCAAGAAAGACGTCTGAAACGATCAAGGATGGATGGCTGTACACCGGCGATCTGGCGAGAATCGATAAAGAGGGTTGGATCTACATTGTGGACCGCAAGAAAGACATGATTATCAGCGGTGGAGAGAATATTTATCCAGTGGAAATAGAAGAGATTTTGCATAAGCACCCGAAAATCCAGGATGTGGGCGTCATCGGAGTCCCTGACGAAAGGCTGACAGAAGTTCCCGCGGCTGTAATCCAGGTGAAAGCAGGTATGGCGTTGAGCTCCGAGGAAGTCACGAAATTCTGCGAAGAGAATCTAGCCAGGTACAAACGTCCCAGGCGGATCCTATTTGATGAAGTTCCCCGTAACCCATCCGGCAAAATAAACAAGGTTCAGCTGAGAGGCAAATACTCCAAGTGAAACGCCGCGCTCACGAAGAGCTTTTGCGGCAAGAGGAGGTGACCGCATGGAGATCGAAAGAAAGGTCGTAGATTACGTTCACTCCACAACATTCGGTGAAATACCACAGGAGGCGCTCAATACAGTCAAGAATATGGTCCTAGACGTGATGGGGACCACTACTGCCGGAGCCGAAGAAACCGGCGTCAAGGCGTTGAGGGAATTCTATGTGGGATTGGGAGGAAAGAAAGAGGCCACCATCTTGATCCACGGAGAAAAAATTCCCGCCCACGACGCGGCATTTGTTAACAGTGTGATGGCGCGAGCACTCGATTATGAAAACGCGATGGCGCCGGGATTTCATCCCGGAGCCTCGGCCGTACCCACCGCCCTCGCAGCAGCAGAACTTGCCGGGGGTTGCGATGGGAAGGATTTCCTTACAGCCCTTGCCTTAGGCGTGGAAATCGCATCCAGGTTAAACTTGCCCGAAGCAGGTTATGACGGGTTTGACCCGACGGGAGTTGTCGGCGTATTTGAAACAGCCGTGATAGCGAGCCGAATCCTTAGGTTAACCCCGCAAGAGACATGGAATGCCCTGGCCCTGGCTTTTAACAAAGCCGGCGCAAGCCTGCAGTCCAATGTGGATGGGTCATTGGCAGTGAGAGTGATTCAGGGCTGGGTTTCACAAAGCGGTATCACATGCGCGCGATTGGCAAGAGCCGGCATAACCGGGCCGAAAAACTTTCTTGAAGGGGTCTATGGATTTTTCCATCTCTATGCCAAGGACACCTTGGATCCGAAGACGGTTGCTGCCGATTTTGGCAAAAGATTTGACCTTCAAAAGGTTGTGTTTAAGAAGTATCCATGCTGTGGCATGACCCAAGGGCCAACAGAGCTCATACTGGACATGATTCAGGAGCACAATCTTACACCAGAAAAGATCGATCGAATTGAAGTCTTTGTGCCTCCTTACTGTCATAAACTGGTAGGCCACCCATTTCGGGTAGGAGATAATCCCAGAGTGAGCGGCCAATTCAGCATTCAATACTGCATCGCAAATGCGTTGATGAGAGGGAGGGCCAAGCTTCAGCATTTTGAAGAATCAAACGTAAAAGATCCCAAGATCATGGAGCTCGTCCAAAAGGTTCATGTGATCGATGACCCCGCCTTGGACCGGAGGGGGCACACTGCCCTGGATATGAAGATCTCTATGAAAGGAGGAGGTGTTCATCAAGGAAGTGTCGACATCGCCATCGGCTTTCCGGGAAATCCGCTGAGTCAGGAGGAACACGAACAGCGGTTTTGGGACTGCATACACTATGCGCCCAGATCTTTGCCGGGGAACAGAGCGGAGCAAATCATCTCCGTGATTTCTAACATCGAAGAAGTGGAAGACGTGCGAACTCTCGTGGATCTGCTATTGATCTAGCCCGAATACCGCGAGCTTGCTGCTCGGAAGCATCGATTATTTAGGAGCCTGGAGCAGACAGACAATGCCTGAATTTGTCTCCTCAAACATTGAGAGAGAGATGGAGGTGTACGGCTACGACACCGTCGTCAAGAGCCATTGCCGAATGTGCCATGGCGGCTGCGGTGTGCTGGTGTACACCAAAGACGGCAAAGTGGCGAAGATTGCAGGAGATCCAGAGTGCCCGATAAATCACGGCACTTTGTGTACAAAGGGAATAGCATCGATTCAGTTGACATATCACCCGGATCGCTTAACCTATCCACTGCGCCGGATAGGGTCAAAGGCAAGCGGGAAATGGGAACGGGTTTCCTGGGATGAGGCACTCGACACTATCGCAGAAAGAATCCTGCACTATAAAGAAAAATTCGGGGCCGAATCGATCGGTATGGGATACGGAACAGGAAGGGAATTCGAATGGGTGATCTACCGCTTTGCCAATCTGCTCGGCACTCCCAATGTGCTTACGGCCGGCCATTTCTGTTATGGTCCGCGCATTGCTACGAGCATTATCACTTGTGGGACAAATCCTGTCGTAGATTATGAAAACGGTCCTAAATGTATCATGGTATGGGGCAACAACCTGACCATCAGCAATCCTGATGAGTACAAGGGCGAGCCTTTTTCCGTGAGCCTGGCTGAAGGAGCAAAGCTGATTGCTGTGGATCCCAGATTAACCCGGATTGCTGCGCGTGCTGACGTTTGGCTCCAGCTCAGGCCGGGAACGGACACGGCGCTGGCTCTGGGAATGCTTCATGTGATCATCAATGAGGAACTCTATGATAAGGAATTTGTGAATAACCATGTTCACGGTTGGGAGGCTTTTGTAAAACGGGTGGAAGAATACCCGCTGGAAAAGGTGGAACACATAACGTGGGTGCCTAAAGAAAAAATCCAGCAAGCGGCCAGGTTGTTCGCAACCACCAAACCGGCCGGGATCCAATGGGGAGTAGCGATCGAACAGCAGATAAACTGCGCGGACAACGACCGGGTCTTGATGGCCCTGATGGGCATAACCGGGAATATAGACGTTCCTGGAGGACAGGTCTTGTTCAAGACTCCTAAAATGTGGAATGTCAGCCAGATGGGTGCTCACACGAAACTCTCCCAAGAACAGGCGGCAAAAAGACTGGGGGGAGACCGATTCCGGTTGGCCGGAAATTTCGCCGTTATCAACCCTAAATGTGTGTGGGATGCTATTCTTGAAGACAAACCCTATCCGGTAAAGATGTTGTTTTTCATAAGCTCGAATCCTCTCATGACCAGGGCAAATGCCAGGGAGGTTTACAGGGCTCTTGAGAAGGTTGAGTTTATGGCTGTTTCGGACCTGTTCATGACCCCAACCGCGGAATTGGCCGATATTGTGCTGCCGGCCGCCACATGGCTTGAAATGGATTACATAGGGGATTTTTGGAAGCGACATGGTTACATCCTGCCAAGACGAAAGGTCATTCAGGTCGGAGAATGCAGATCAGACCATGATATACTCAATGACCTTGCTCACAGAGTGGGCCAGGGAGAACACTGGTGGGAAAAATTCGAAGACGCCCTGGATCACATGCTGGAACCATTGGGAATCAAGTGGCAGCAGTTTAAGAAAATGGATTACATCCGGGGGGAGGTGAAATACCGGAAATACGAACAAGGCGGCTTTTCGACCCCCACAAAGAAGTTTGAACTTTACTCCACGCTGCTTGAAAAATGGGGCTATGATCCTCTCCCACGATTTCAGGAACCACCCGAGAGCCCTCACAGTACACCAGAATTATACGAAAGATACCCGTATATTCTCATCACAGGAAGGAGGTTGGCCGGGTTTTTCCATACGGAGAATCGACAGCTGCCATGGATGCGAGAACTGCACCGGGATCCGATTGTTGAGATCCACCC
>JAHECH010000126.1 GCA_024641835.1 Deltaproteobacteria bacterium | reverse complement strand
CATCCAGACAGCATGATGCATTACTCGCGAGAAAACATCCTGGAAATTGCAATCGATCTGGCCCAAAGAAACAAAAGGGAGGACTGTGGATACCAAAAGCGTCGCAGACTTTATATCAAGAACAAGGTTTGAGATTCTACCGGCAAATGTAATAGACCATGTGAAGCGATGCACTTTGGATATATTGGGTGCCGCCATAGCTGGCAACGACTCCAGGAGTGTAAGAATCACAGAGGGATTGGTTCGCTCAATAGGGGAAGGCAGTGAGCAGGCTACCATGGTCGGATTTGGCCGAAAGGCTTCTCTTCTTAATGCAACGCTAGTAAACAGCGCTATGTCTACGGTACTTGACTCGGATGACGGATGTATGTCTCCTGTAGGACACCTTGGTCATATAGGTGGTTGTGTTGTGCCAGCAGCTCTTGCAGTAGCTGAGCATCAACAATCAGATGGTGAAGCATACTTGGAGGCAGTGGTCGTAGGCTATGAAGTCTATCTCAGAACCGGTCGGATTTTGACTGAACCAGAAGCAAAAAAGTTTCCGTTGGCAGGGACACCAGGTGCTTATGGGGCAGCTGCAGCCGCTGGAAAATTGCTTACATTGAATAAAGAACAGATTGTAAACGCGTTAGGAATCGCCGAAGCTTATGCGCCGGTACCCAGGATGGGGAGGATTGCTCTTACCGGTCCGATGAGTAAAGAAGCTATGCCCTGGGGAGCGATGACGGGCGTCATGGCAGCACTCTTGGCTCAGGAAGGGTTCACGGGACCTAAAACCATCTATGATGATAACGATTACGATCGATCATGTTTAGATAATCTATCGGAGAGTTATGAACTGCTAAAAATATATTTCAAACCCTATTGTGCTTGCAGATATACGCACGCGGCGCTAGACATTGTGATTGATTTTTTGAAGGAGCAGATGTTGACTTCCCATGATGTTATCAACATCACCGTAGGCGGAGGTTCGGGTGCTTCGTTATTAAATGCCGCTCGGCCAGCCACGATCGAGCACGCTGAGTACAGCTTTCCTTTTGTCATTGGAGCCGCTCTCTCAGACGGTGAAGTAGGCCCGGATCAGATGCGAGAAAACCGACTTCATGATGAAGCTTTACTAAAACAGGCAGATAAAGTAAAGGTCGTATTCCACGAAGAAATGAATGCTCTGTTGCCAGCCAGATTTGGTGCCTTCGTTACTGTCGAGACGAGAGATGGCAAGAAGTACCGAATCAAACGCGAGTCTCCTAGAGGAGAGCCTGAGGAACCACTCACCAGCAATGAGGTTGAAGAGAAGTTTAGAAAATGGGCAGCAACAAGAATGAATACCAACCGAGCAGAAGAAATATTGAATCTCATCAAAAGCTTGGAAAATTTAGATCATATTAACCGACTCTTGGAACTTCTAACCTTTTAGTGTCCCTATCGGGGATAGTGGAGCCACTTCAAGATTTTCAACTAAAAATTAAGACGGACTTGGAATGAAAGTTAAGCCCTAGTTTTCAATGACTCGGGTGGCTTGTCAAGCCATTCTAAGCTATAGGCTTGCGAATTAAAGGGCACAGGAAATCGTCATGATCATCGACTGCCATACCCACATTTTCCCGGATGAGATCGCTCCTAAAGTCGTGGAGGCCAACGAAAAGGATCTCGGCCTGAAGCCTTATGGGACAGGGACGTTGAATGGGCTTCTCCATTACATGGACAACGCAGGGATGGATTTCTCGGTTGTTCTGGGTGTAGCTCCCGCGGCACGGCTGGTGAAGAATACGAACAATTGGTTTCTCAGCCTCACGAACCGTCGGGTGATTGTGTTCGGGACGGTAACTCCTGACTATGAGAACTGGAAGGAAGAGATCCGCCGCCTCAAAGCCGGAGGGGTCAGAGGCATCAAGATCAATTCCCTAATTCAAGACATCGTTCCCGACGACCCAATCATGTATCCCATTTACGAGACACTGATTGAGGAAGGGATGTTGATCTACTTCCATTCCGGCAAGGGAGAAGGAGAAAAGAGCCAGATCCCAGCTCGATCCACCCCCAAACGGTTGAGAAAGGTGCATGATGATTTTCCTAAACTGGGGATGATCATTGCTCACTTCGGTGGATTTGGAATGCTCGATGAGGTCAAGCAACACCTTATGGGGCAGGATGTTTTTCTTGACACTTCCTACTGCCCTACGATTAAGGACCTGGATCCTCGTGAAATTGCGAATCTGATTCAGGTTCATGGGCCCCATCGGATCGTTTATGGGACGGATTATCCGTGGGGAAAACAGGGGGTCTCCCAGGGTTGGGAATACGACTTTATCAAGAACCTTCCCCTCAGCCATGGGGAGAAAGAGATGATCCTTGGAGAAAATGCATTTCGCTTATTCAATCCGTAAAGGAGATTCCATGGATTTCTTATTCAATGAAGATCAAAAACAACTGAAACAGAAAGTGACCGGCCTGTGTGAACAAAATCTCAAACCCCTAGAGGAGAAGGTGGGAGAAACGAATGTCGTCTCCCGGGAGATAGCTTCTGTGCTGGCTGAAGCGGGCCTCTTTCGGCTCCTTGTCCCAAGGGAATTCGGGAACACAACGGAAACGCCTTCTCTCGTTTCGGTCTGCGTGGTCCGGGAACAACTGGCCCGGCGCTGTCCCAATGCCGAGTTAATCTTCGCTATGCAGGGGCTTGGAAGCTATCCCATCGTTCTATTCGGAGACAAAGAGCAGAAGGCAAAATTTTGCCCGCTCATCGCTAGTGGAGAAAAGATTTTTACCCTTGCGTTAACGGAGCCCAATGCCGGATCGGACGTGGCGGCGATTGAAACGGAAGCTGTTCCTTCGGGAGATGACTATGTCGTGAACGGTCAGAAAGTCTTCATCTCTCTTGCTCCGGATGCTGACATTTACACGGTCATATTGAAAACGGACAAATCGAAGGGTTCGAGAGGAATTTCCGGGCTGGTGGTAGAAAAGGGATGCCCTGGGTTTGACCCGGGCAAAAGATTGGATCTCCTCGCGGCCCACCCCATTGGCGCGCCTGTTTTTAGAGATTGCAGAGTTCCCAGAGCCAATCTCTTGGGTGAACCGGGTGAGGGGATGAAGATCGCGCTGCAGAATCTCGATTTCTTTAGGTCTACGGTCGGAGCCGGGGCTGTAGGTATGGCCCAAACGGCACTTGACGAAGCAATCCGTTATGCCAAAAAGCGCGTTCAGTTTGGAAAGCCGATCGCGCAATATCAGGTGATTCAATTCAAATTGGCGGACATGGCCACAGAGCTTGATGCAGCCCGATTGTTGGTCTATCGGGCGGGGTACTTAAAAGATCACGGTCAAACCCGGATCACCATGGAATCCTCCATGGCAAAGCTCTATGCCACTGAGGCGGCCCAGCGGATCATCGATCAGGCCCTTCAGATCCATGGAGGGAATGGTGTGGTCAAAGGGTATTTGGTCGAAAAGCTTTACCGTGAAATCCGCTTAATGAGAGTTTACGAAGGGACTTCTGAAATTCAGCATTTGGTGATTGCCAATATGCTTTTGAGATAAAGGAGGGGAGAGAACCCGGTAAATCACAGGACCCAAAGGGGAAAGAAAATTTCTAAAGTGGCTGTTGATGGTGTTGTTGAGATCTAACGGTTGAATGAATGGTTTTAAAGATCCATAAAAATACAGAGTAAGGTAAGGGTTAGGAACTTATGGAATTCAGCATCGTAAGTGCTATAGTTGATGCCCTGATAAGAGCTGGAACCTTGGGTTTATTCGCACTTGGCTTAACCATCGTTTTCAAAACGCTTCAATTCGTCAATTTTGCTCAATGTGAAATCGGCATTTTAGGCGGATATTTCGCCTATATCCTGAACGCAAAGCTGGGCATGAATCTAGCTTTATCGACATTATTCTCTATGGTCGTGATCGGTTTGATAGGGGTGTTTATCAACAAAATCGTTTTCAAGCCTATACAACATTCAAGCGGCTTGACAAAGCTGATTACCACAATTGGCCTTAGCATGGTTCTAATGAGTGTTATGCTTATAAGCTTTGGGCCGCAGGTGAAGAATTACAACATCGGGCTTGGAAAGCCCATCCAAATTTTTGGTGTTCACACTACACGCGAGGAAATTTTCATGTTAATCATCGTCGGAATATCCATGGTTATGTTTCATTTACTCCTATCCAGAACAAAGATTGGGAAAGCAATGCGTGCAACATCAAGCAACTTTTCTCTTGCTGAAGCGGCTGGAATAAACACCGAAATAATAACAGGATGGATCTGGTTCATAGCTTCTGCTTCAGCCGGTTTGGGAGGCGTAATAGCAGGGGTCCGGATGGGATTGGAACCTTTTATGGGGTTTCACAGATTGCTACTCCCTGTAGTTGTGGTTGCCATTGTGGGAGGGATTGGCAATCCTTACGGCGCCATACTTGGAGCCGTTGTATTAAGCTTGATGGAGTCTTTTCTCCTCTCGTTCGATTTTGCTTGGATTGTCAACATGGGGGGGCTATTCAAAATCGTTTCGAGAGCTTATTTGCCGGTTATGTATGCCCCTCTTATCTTTTTTGGTGCGCTGATATTGATCCTTTTAAAAAGACCGAGCGGCTTGATCGGAGGTGATTGAGATCGGTGATTTTCTGCTATATTTCGGTATAGTGATCTGTGTATACGGCATTTTGGCACTGAGCCTAAACCTGCAATATGGATTGACAGGGTTATTGAACTTCGGGCAGGTGGCCTTTTTTGCCATCGGTGCATACATATCCGCAATAGCGACTAGTAAACTAGGTTGTAATTTTGTCGTTGGCACTCTTGCCAGTATGGGTGCAGGTGCATTACTTGGGTTATTAATGAGTGTTCCTGTTGCAAAATTGGAGGAGGACTATTGGGCCGTCATTACTCTCGCTGCATCCGAAATTGTGAGAATAACGATAATGAATGCAGAATCAGTAACGGGGGGTCCATATGGCCTTAGAAATATACCGCGACCGCTAACCGGATTGTTCCCGAATTACGCTTTTACTTTTTTCCTGTTGGCTGCCTCCTGCCTCATCCTTGTTTACCTTTTTGCCCAAACTCTGACGAGATCTCCCTTCGGAAGAGTTTTAAGAGCCATTAGGGAAGAAGAAGTTTTTCCCGTGTCCTTTGGCAAGAAAACTTTTTTCTTCAAGCTGCAGGTAGTTGCGATAGGAGGTGCTATTGGTGGATTGGCCGGGAGTCTATATGCTCATTATTTGACATTCATTTCTCCAGATTATTTCATTCCCTTAATCACATTTCTCATATGGAGTATGGTCATCGTTGGTGGGAAAGGTAACAATATTGGTGTGATCTTAGGGGTTGTTGCAATTGAGTTAATCTATGTATCTTCAAGATTTATAAAAGATTATGTGACTCTTCCTGGATCGTTTGAGGGAATACGATTGCTATTAATTGGGCTTATTTTGATATTATTTGTGCGTTTCAGGAAGGATGGATTAATCAGTGAAAAGAAAAGATCATATCGGATTGGCGAACAAGAGCTCACGGCGCCGGCAGGTGATTCTGTAGTGAGGTGAGGCGCAAATTTCCACTTTTGTCGAAAAGGCTTAAATCGTGTTGTTGAGAGTTAAGAATGTATATAAGTCCTTTGGCGGTGTCCAAGCCCTTGATGATGTGTCACTCGATGTAAATAAAGGTGCAATCGTAGGAGTCATAGGTCCGAACGGTTCTGGTAAATCAACTTTATTTAATGCAATATGCGGCTTTTGTGCAATCGATAAGGGCGAGATTCTCTTTAAGGGAGATCGAATTGAAACCCTTCCACCGTATGAAATCGCCAGAAAGGGATTGATCAAGAGTTTTCAGATATGCCGAATCCCCGAGCGCATGACTGTATTGGAAAATATGCTTCTCGTTCCAAAAGATCAGATAGGGGAGTCGGTCATAGGAGCGTTCATTAATCGTAAAAGATATCTTGTGCAAGAAGAATCTCACAAAAAGGCGGCTGTTGAGTTGCTAGATTGGGTAGGATTAAAAGGTTACGCTAATGAATATGCTGGTAATCTTTCCGGCGGTCAGAAAAAGCTCCTGGTTTTGGCAAGAATACTCATGGCCAAGCCTGAGATGATATTGCTTGATGAACCCACCGCAGGCGTGAATCGTCCGCTGGCCAATAAACTAATGACCGTCATTCGTAGTCTGGGACGAGAGCAAGGGTTTACTTTTCTGATCATCGAGCATAACATGAAGATCATTTCTAGTGTTTGTCACAATTGCTATGTTTTAGACTGCGGGAAAGTTCTGGCGGAAGGCAACCCTGTTCAGGTGCAGCAGAACGAGAAAGTATTAGAGGTGTATTTGTCTTCCTCACATACCCGGAAACATGCCGAAGAGTAATTCTGGTACTGAGGTGAACGCTTCACTTCAGAGGCTCGGCGATTACATTCTTCTACGTGAAAAAGCCGGAATGCCCAACTCGGAAGAGCGGAGATGACTGGCCAAGAGGCTTCACGTCGGATAGTCAGCAAGTTAGAGTGGCTTTTTCTATAGAAGAAGCCCCGTGCGGAAGCACGGGGCTCTTCACCTAGGTAGGAGTCTCAATGCGACTGCTACAGGCTAATGGCATCGTTTCAGGATATGGGGATATGATGGTCTTGTTTGGGACGTCTGTCTATGCTGAGGAAAACGAGATCGTAACTATCATTGGGCCAAACGGGTGCGGGAAATCGACATTGCTCAAGACCATCATGGGATATGTAAGAGCTAGAGAAGGGGAAGTCTTATTCGAAGACGAAGTGATAACCGATTTGCTTCCTCATGAAAGAACCGAAAAAGGAATTGGGTATGTTCCTCAGCTTGATAACATATTTCCAGACCTCTCTATCGAAGAGAACTTAGAGATGGGAGGGTACATCGTAGATGGTAGTACCTTGTCAAGAAATAAGCTGATGGTTTTTGATTTATTCCCAGTGTTGCGAGAAAGGAAGAAGTTGAGAGCCAAAACGCTGAGTGGAGGTCAAAAGCAGATGCTGGCGCTGGGTATTGCCCTCATGCACAAGCCTCGCATCATGTTGTTGGATGAACCGTCGGCAGGACTGGCCCCTGGAATGTCAGACGTAGTTTTTGAAAAGATCCGCGATTTGAATCGGCTGGGAAATGCGATTGTCATTGTAGAGCAAGATGCGATTCGATCCTTAGCCATTTCCGACAGGGCATATGTTATAGCAATGGGGGAGAATAAATTGCAGGGGAAGGCAGCAGATATCCTAAAAGATCCGGGAATCAGGGAAGCGTATCTAGGCGAGGTGCCATCGACTCATGAGGCATAAGTGAGCTGCGTTTTGATTAGCTGCTTTTCAAGTCAAGTGGAAATCAGACGAAAGGAGGTGATTAGGTAATATTTGGCTTGTGGAAGAGGTGTTTGCCGGTTCGAACCTATCAATATGGATAAGGAGGGTAAGAGATGTATAGATTAGGAGCGAGGTTGTTGACGGTACCGATGGTATTTTTGGTTGTTTTTGGATTGCGGTTTTCCGCATATGCTGCGGCAGACGCGGTTCGCATTGGAGCCATTCTTCCTTTGACCGGCAGTTCGTCTCTTGTTGGCGGCGAAATGAAGTCTGGAGCGATGATAGCCGTGGACGAAATTAATGGCGTTGGGGGAATTATGGGGAAGAAGTTAGACATAATTTTTGAAGATAGTGAGTCAAGGCCGGCCGCGGGCGTTGAGGCGGCTCACAAATTGATAGACATCGACAAAGTGCCTGCGTTGATAGGGGATTACTCCAGCAGTGTAACTATCGCTATACAGGAATATGCTCAGGAGCGGAAAGCGTTGGCATGGGCAATTGCTTCATCCTCGGAAAAGATGGCAGATATAGGGGACTATTGTTTCAACAGCGGAAATTTGGATAATTCGGTTTCACCCGCGTTAGCCCGTTTCGCGTTCAACCAAGGCCATAAGAGAGCAGCAATATTCGCTCCTGATAATGATTATGGGCGTGGAGCAGCAAAGTATATGAAAATAGGGTTTGAGGAAGCGGGAGGAAAGGTAATTGATACAATATTGTTCCAAGTAGGTAAGTCATCATACAGGACTGAGATACGCAGAGTTTTTGCTGATAATCCGGATTCTGTCCTGTACACGGCATATGGCGGGGATTCGATGGCAATTACTAAGGAGATCTATGAAATGGGCCTGAAGGAAAAGGCTCAATTTTACGATCTATACCTGTCAATGTGTACGGCGAGTGCAATCCCGGATGCTGTTGCCGGGCATAGGGGATTGGAATCGTGGACAAAAGGACCGCGGGCTGAAAGACTGGCAAAGATATTCGAGCAGAAGACGGGTAGTGGCCCAAAGACGCCTTATGCCGCCTACGCCTATGATACGGTTTGGCTGGTGGCCTTGACAATGAATCTGGCCAACTCTACAAATCCGGATAGATTAAAGGTCGTTGCTCATACGGCAGCGCGCATTTATTACGGAGTCACAGGGGACAAAAGGGTTGATGATCGTGGACAGCAGGTGACTGAATCCAAAGGTAGATGCGAAGTCAGCTTGAAGCAAGGAAAATACGGTATAGAGTGCCCGGAAGATTGGCAAAGACAATAGGCTAGAGCTTAAGTAGTTGAATAAAATAGGATGAGCATGTCTTGGAGTAGAAGATCGTCAGAAGATCGAAGGTGTCTCATTGGTAAGAATCAAGCACCTCCCGTGCAGTCAGCCCCTTTTCGGCTGTAACGGTTGGGCTGCAAGTTTTATGGTCTGTTCATTGACAATTCCCGTCTTCAATGGTTTCAATGGGCCTCTTGCCCATGTTTCGGTAGCCCCGATGAGGCCTCTCGGGATTGTCCTAGTGGAGCCAATTATCCCTATCTTCTTGTAGCTCTTCGACGGACGAATAAAACTTGCTCCGGAATGTCTCCCTGAAGAACTCGTCGCGGACGGTTCTGTTGAGTCGTTCTACAGAACCGTTCGTGCGAGGCCTGGCCCGGCAGAAAAGCACACGAACCCAGTGGACAGGCTGACGTCGACAGTCAGCTGGCCCACGATTTGGAGGATGCACAAGAAACAGGAGCATACTTGTGCCTTTTCA
>JAHECH010000125.1:7400-9113 GCA_024641835.1 Deltaproteobacteria bacterium | reverse complement strand
CAAGCATCAAGGACACCAGCTTTTTAGTCCATGGGGGCAGATAGTAGTGGGCCGGGGACAGCAGCGCGCGCGGAGCATCCTCATGAATGTCATAAATCACCTTACGCCCCAACATGGACAAGGCCAGACCAACAGGGATCAATTCCGCATCATGAAAATGATAAAGATCGGCATTTATCCGTCTTGCAAGTCGAAAAACCTTTAAAACCCTGAATGTCATGCGAGTTAACCGGCTCTTTACCGGCGGCAGAGCGAAAATTTGAACGCCCTGAACCCGCTCATCATAGGTATGCGGTGCTATAAAGCACACATCGAAGCTGGCTCCATGAAGAGCGAGGCATTCCTTGTGAAATATCCGCGTGTCAAAGGGATTATGAACAGACGTAAGGTGACAGACGACTCTATCACTTTTCTTGTTGCCATGATGACTACATCCTTCCCAAGCCCTCTGGTTCATGAGTAGATACTTGTCCTTTGACCCGTCATCTTCTCAAAACTTGCCTGCATTCTCTTTAAGAAACGATACCTCCACTCCCAATTAGGAAACTCAGAATAATGGTGCACAGGCGCTGCCATCAGTTCATCAAATTCAGCACGGCTAATCCTAAGTTTTTTACAAAAATACACAATATCCGATTCCAGTTCATCCGGATCGTACAGGCGTTCTTCAAGTTTGCATATTGCCTCTTCCCTTGACATCTGCCCAGTAACAATCAGGCTTGACAGATGCGGCCGTCGCTTATCATAGCCGAACTTCGTCGGCAAATAAAAGTTCTGAAAAAATCTTGTGAAAAGCGATTCTCCGTGTTTACGCCCGTATGGGCGCCAGCCAATTTTTGCTTCCAGCTCCCGAACAGCATTTTCCTTATTATAATTCATATAATTCAGGGGCCTAACCGTACGCATTTTTTTCACAAACGGATACCAGATGTATAGTCTAAACAAACCAATCGTACTGAACGTTTTCAACCGGTGCGTTCCGTATTTTCGATGAATTGCCCTTAAATTGCTGGCATCCATCGCGCTTCCCTGCCAAGCCTTTGGAAAAATACACTCCGTGGCAATATTGCCGCCATTCACGATATATCGTATCCCATTCTTTACCGCGAAGTGATACAAGCTCGCGAAGAATACATGGTCCTGCGGTACATCCTGATTAGCAACCGCAGCCCGCAGATATGCCAACTGAAGGTCCCTCATCTCCTGCCAGTCCACACATGCGTGTGCAATTCGTAATTACAGTGTTTAACAACCGCCTCAATATTTGCCACAGCAAGTTCGCTGTTCCAGCCCGCATCAACATGAACAACCAGAGGTCGTAAACCCCACTCGTGTGCCTTATAGGCAAGATAAGAACTGTCAGCCCCGCCGCTCAATCCAAGGATACAATCATATGGCTTCCCTTCTACGCCTGCTTTTATCTGTTCAATAATCCCCCGTAATTTCCTAGCTCCCTCCTCATTGGGGAACCATTCCTTCTTGGTGACTCGATCAAAATGCTGGCAGTGGTTGCATACACCCTCATCATCAAAGGTGATCTCCGGATCAGTGCTATCCATTACACAACGGGTACACATCTGATAATTATCATTCATGGCAACGAATCCAATAAGGCAACTAATTCGCCGTATTTAGGGTAGGTGATCAGTACCGCACGACGTGGACCATAATAGACAAACAAAGCACCAGCGGCAACTGCGCTCGCGCCGGCTG
>JAHECH010000125.1:0-7390 GCA_024641835.1 Deltaproteobacteria bacterium | reverse complement strand
CTATCAGCGGAACAGAGCATGTCGCAGCAGCTCGTTCGATAATGGCCAGATCCATCCCTTCCATAGTGCCGTCTCTGTCCACTGAGTTCAAAAGAATTTCACCGGCACCTGCTTCTATGGCCGATTTCATAAACTGAACCCAATCCTGGTCAAGCAATTTGCCAGTGGCAGAAGAATAAAGCTTGTACCGCCCCAGAAGGCTCCTTTTAACATCTATACATACAACAACGCTCTGGCTTCCATAACGCGCAGCAATTTCTGATACCAATTGAAGATTGCTAAGCACTGCTGTCTGAATCGAAATCTTTTCTACACCCACAGAAAATATTCGCTTTGCCTGCTCAACCGTCGCGATCCCGCCGCCATAGGCAAGCGGCATAAAACATTCTCCGGCAAACTGTTCTATCAGATCAAAATCAGGCTCACTTCCTCCCTTACTTGCTTCAATGTCCAGCACCATCAACTCGTCTACTTCCTTTTCGTTAAAGATACGAATCGCGTTGATTGGATCGCCGACATATTTTGGATTGGCAAACTTCACTGTTTTGACCAGTCCACCACCTTTGAGCAGCAGGCAAGGAATAACGCGATGCTTAAGCATGCTATAATTCCAGAAATTTTTGGAACAGCGCCATGCCAAACCGATGGCTTTTTTCGGGGTGAAATTGAACACCAAACACGTTTTTCCGGCAATACGCCGATGTAAAGCGGTAACCGTATTCAGTGGTTGTCAAAATATCTTCATCGTTTTTGCAGACGGCATGGTAGGAATGGGTAAAATAAAACCGCAGTTCGCCTCCGTTTTTCGGGAGCAATGGGCTTACTTTCTCAACAAGAACATCGTTCCATCCGACATGAGGCACACGGTACATCCGCTTATTTTCAAATGAAAATCTTTTGAATTCCGCATCGATCAACCCCAGACCATTAAGCCGCCCCTCACCACTTCGATTGCCGAGCAGTTGCATCCCCAGGCAAATACCCAGCAAAGGTGTATTTTTTGAGGCTTTCTCCTGTATCGCTGAAAACAGATTCAGCGCATGAAGTTGTTCGATGCCATGATCAAAAGCCCCGACCCCAGGTAGAATTATTCTAGAAGCGGCCAATATATCCTCACGTTTTGTAGAAATTATAGCAATGCCTCCCGCTTTTCCGATCATATTAACAACAGAGGCGATATTACCCAGTCCGAAGTCAACAACAATAACCATACTTCGTATCCACACCTCAAACAGAGCGAATTTGATACACCTCGTAGATCCGGGACGGCATCCTTATGAAAACCAGATATACGCACGTAATAATCCAGAGCGGAGGGCTCAAGATGGTCGGGAACCTGAAAACCATCCAAATGTATGAGCCAACAGCGATGGCGAAGTTCACAGTAACCATCGCATAAAAGCTGATGTTTAAATAGAAAGCATTATGGTTCACCTCATTATAAATAGAGTTTAATGCTATTCTATCAAAAAACGCGAATAAAACCACAAACACGAAGAAACACGGAGCAGAAAACCAACCCATAATAAAATAAAGATTTGTTAAACTCATCCCTCCAGCCGCTCCCATTATTTCACCAGTGACATATTGCGGATACATAACAGAAATTGCATACTTACTTGGGTCGATAAACTCCAAGTTGAGTACTTGCGATAAAATTGGCATCTTTATTCCTGAAAAACCCAAAAAACCCACCCTTCTTATATATTCAATTTGCACATAGTCCGATGCACTTTGGGATGCAAGTCTCGAAGCGACACTTTTAAACAAGCTCTCGTTCACACCCATGAAATATTTATAAATAACTGACATACAACCGAATATTATTAACACTGCAACGCCGTACCTAATAATCAACCGAAAACTTATTCTTTTCCCGTGTCGTAATGCGCCTTGCACTCGCAAATACGATACGAAGACCATCCCAACTAAAAAGTACGTAATTGGCGCTTTCTCCAGGGTAAATAACTGCAAATAACAAGTGTATAGAACTAGCAACAGCACCGGAACAAGACTATGTCTGCCGATTTTGCGTCCCAAAAAATAGAAGTAACACAACGCCGGCAAGATATATTGTGCAACATCCCGCCAATACCTGAAAATGAAAGGCAGATTTTCTTCAAACCCCAGTCCGTGTGTTATCCGGATTCTTTGCAAAACGATTTCACCAAGATTATATTGAGACGAGAATAAAAGATTATTCAAAGGAATATCTTGAAGCCATAAGAGATATCCAAAACAATACCCGCACGTTATTAGAGTCAACAAATTGCCTTTGGTCATCAAACTATTTCGGAGCGCTGTTTTGACAAACACTCGCCGCCCAGCCACATAACCAAAAAACAACGCCGAAGACACAATCGGCATAAAAGCTAAATATAGTAAATACAGCTCCCTATCCAAGCCCCTCCCAAATTTCATCTCGATCACTTCGTGTGCCGTCCCTTCAGCCACATAAAAGCCCGGCAAAGCTATCAACAGAAAGGCATACGCAAAAGCGAAATTTGAAGCGCTAGCGAGCCTGAATCGGAATTTAACTGCCAATCCAATGTAACTGATCACGCATCCCGCTAACGTGGCATAATAAATCACAAACAGGGTCGTCATAGCACTGCATCCACCATTCCACTATTGTGAGTACTACTTCGCTACCAGTTCCCCAACAACTTACGACCACTAGTGAAAAACGCTAACCACGCCATAGGGAATACCTTATTGGCGACATACCATGCCAAGAAAAAGCTCGTCACATTTGTCAGGAATAAGGATAATGCACCGCCAATTAGCCCCCACATTTTTACCGTAAAGTAGCTAAGCACTACATTCAGAATGCCCGCAGTCAGGGTAATTAAGAAAATATACTGGGTCTTCTTAGTATAGAAAATATAGTTCACATACATTTTATACATGCCGTCAAAAGCGCAGGCCAATGAGATTAACAACACAACTTGTTTTGCTTCTCCATAGGCCTGACCAAAAATAGCCTCCACAAAAAGTGAGCTGAGGATACCGAAGGCAACAGCGAACAACAGCAAACCAAGATTATATGCATATGTCAGTTTGATTAATTCATATTCAATTTTCTCGCTGTATTCATTGAGAACACTGAACAAATAAGGAACATAGGCTTTGTTGAAGGAGTCCTGAACAAAACCTACTACCAGGCCTAGTGTTGCACCAGCCCCAAACGTACCGGCCGCGGCCGTGCCTAGTAGACCTCCAATTATTATTCTAGTGGCCGCACTCCCCAACCATGCGCCCGTCGCATGTAGTGTGAGCGGATAGCCAACCTTAATGTTGTCAACAATGTACTCTCGTTTTATTTCTTTTGTGAACAATTTGTTAGATACAAACAAATAAATACTCAGAAGGAAGAACATGAAATATGCTATTAGATGTCCTATCACTATTCCTTGCCATTTCATTCCAATTATGACGACAAAGAAAAGCATGAGAAGATTTCGTGTGCCAGTTAAAGACAGTGAATACAGGCCGTATTTTCTAGGCTCCCGTTTTACCTGAAATATATTTAAGGCAAGATTGGAATTATATTGAAAAAAACACAAAACAAGTACTGCAATTATCCATTCATCCGGGAATGAGGCCATGCTTGATATGGGATGCCTTAGTAGTAATAGCAAAATAAGAGCAAGTAATGCTGAAGCTATTATAAGTACGTACCCGCTTGAAAAATAGCTCCTGAAGTCCTCTTGTCTTACCTTGAAATAATTCAGCAAAATAGACGAATCTACACATAACGTCGTCAGGGGCAGAATAACACCGGCGAAGGCAATAAAAAGCACGTAGATACCATATTCTGCCGGGCTTAGGATTCTTGTAATGATTGGCAACACCAAAAAGGGAATGAGGCGATCAAGCGCTTTGAATAGAAAATATGTACCCGAATCCTTTATGAGCCTCGAGTTTATAAATCGATTTATAGCGCTGTAAGTAATCATATAATCTAGGACAAGCGACCGTTAGCGGGCAATTGAAGCAATCGTGCGGTGGTTTTCTGATTTATCCCTCGCCGTGCTCAACATGGCGTAGCATTTCCCAGAATAAACAGAATCTATAAAATGCTTGAACCTGCCACGCCAGTTGTTGGCCCAGAAGGCCTCGATGCTTATGTTCGACACCCTGCCCGTGTCAGTGTTTATCAGTTGATGGGCCAAGTCCTCGATATCCTCGAATTCGGCAAAAGGGTTTACTGGGAGGCCGAAGTTGCTTTTTGGCGTACTCCATACAAATATTCTGTCCGTTAGCCCAGCAGCCTCGAATAACCCAGTTGAAAGCTCTGCAATAACTGCGTGAGCCATAGCCAGAGCAGGATAAATATCTAGTTCGAGGTCTACCTCAAATCCCTTAAATCTCGAAGAGTCGAGGTGGATAACTCGGTTGCGTTCCAAGGGATGCGGACGAAACAAAACTCGGTAGGTTGTCGAAAGCGCCTTCGAAAGGTCGCGGCACCAGTCAAGATAAAAGTCTGTCTCAATGCCTTCACCCAGTACAAGCACTATTCGGCTATCGGAGCCTTTGACAGCGATGTTTTGCAGCAGCGCCTCCCGATGCGGATTACCGATCTCGAACTTGTTTACAGGGGCATTGAATTGGTCGTTCCACCATCTGCCGTAGCTTAGAAAATACTCCGGCATGGTTTGCCGGTATGCCTTGCTCTTGGCCAGAAGCGGCGCGACATTGTAGGCGTCATGGCCAGCGGAAACCACACCATGCTGAAATTCTGCCACAGTAACGCCTTCCTCTTTGGCAGTGACGTTAAACATGGCCTTGCTCCCGTAGCATCCTTCCTCCACGAGAAATAATTTTGGCCGCACTCGACGAAGCATCCGCTCCATGTACATGCGGAGAAGAGGGTAGGCTGCCGTTTGCCTAGCGCAGGCTCTAATCAACCAATCCTTGCGGTTCTTATCTAAGTCCCAATCAATCAGATCATTGGCGCGGTCCGCAGCAACGTTTACCAGTTCGGCTGCATACCGTCTTTGAACCTCTCGAACCGCAACACGGCTATAAAGTGCAGCTCCGGCCGCCATGGGGTACCAGAAAGACATTCCTCCTCGAAAGCGGGGCAAGGACCAACCTTGCCGCGGAACGCCTTCAAGGGACCATGTGGCCCCATCAAAAAAATCCGTGAAATAACCTGTGTAGCGGTTAAAGGATTTCCCTTCCTTCTCAAGAAGACCGCCCCCCGTGGCATAAATAAGTACTGGAGCATGCCACGGTTTATTGAAAAGATTATGGACCAGGGCGCGTAAGGTTTTCAAACCCACCTGATGGAGTGCAGTCCGACGCGATGTCGCAACAACCGGTTGAGATGTATAGAGCAAATCGGACATGATCATACGAAAAAATACATTGCGGATCGTCGGCCACACCAGCACACCCGTGGAAGGACATACAACTTCCCAAAATACCGGTGCATTTTCGACATCCAATATTTGCTTGAGGGTAGGTATTGTTTGATTTAAGGCCACGTGCTACTATTGAAATCGGCTATTGCTTTTTCATAATCTGAAAGCTGGTCGATACCCAAACAGCATTCAATAAGGGATGATCAGGCTCAAAAAGTTGGTCCCGCAATTGAGGACATCAATTTTGATTTGCTTATCCGGAATGAGCAATATCGCCGTAAGAAACAATACAGAAGCTAACTGAAAGAAAATCGATGGATAGTATAGCTCGCGACAGGCCTCCGCGTTATCATTTGAGGGCAATAACCTCCTTTTCTTGAACCCCACACCGAAGGATAAAATGCCGAGCACAGTGCCAATGATCGATGTAACCTGAATAAAGCCGCCATAAGTGGTAACCCCATCCGTCTTGATTATGATAGGCATGAGGATAGTGCCCTTCATGTAGACCGGTACGTGGCCCGCTATGGCAACAACAGCGTTATCCTTGACGAAGGACCGATAATGGGAAGGAGGCATCAAAAATTGGCTTGCTTTCAAGGGGGTATTGGTTGCATCTTATGAGGTAATTTAATAACCCCAACCGGCTGGAATCCAACCAATTTTCAACCCACGATTTTTCATTTCAACACAAAATCTCAGCAAATTCTTCGTCCGATATCCCCTGCTAAATTTTTTTCGTTTATTCTGCATCCCAGTTAAACGTCGTATCAATATGGTGATATTAATCGAACCGGAAATTATTTCCTTTTGTAACGAGTAAAGTATCCGCCAAATTGCTTAGTTTAACGGTGCAGGTTTTTTGCTGGTGTCCTCTCCGAGCTGTAGGCCCTATGCGCCGGAGGCCTTTTGTCCCAAAATCCACCCGAAACATTATCCAACTTGAACAATTACCGCCCATTGCCAAATAGGTCGAAACAACTCGCCTAATATGAAGGTATGGACGACTATTGCCCAAAAATAATTCCTTCAGGTTCTCATCTCCAATTTCCTCCGCCTAAAAGTCTTTTACTGTCCATCACCATGCAACCCCTTGCCTCATTACCCCACGCTTCTCTCACGGCCTGCCTCGGGCACAAGGGATGGCCACGTTATTAAATCTCCCCTCTCTTGACTTTAGAGGAAAACCCTGTTCTAGAAGCGCTGATTGCCTCCAGTTCACCGATCCCTTCCGCCCGCAAGTTGAGCGGGCTCCCTTTCCCCTTAAATGGCTTCGCGACCCCTCCCGTCTTTGCCAATTACACAACGAGAGAGAGGTTATTTGCAATATTATTTTACGAACGATCTATGGGTGTAAACCCGTGTGATCCGCAGCAAACCTCTTGACCAGGTCAATGGTGTAAATATTATAAACCGCCACCTTTCCGGTATCCTGATCTCTGACCCGAATTTCGAAATCCAGATTGTCTTTGGCAAAGAGCGATGAAAGGAACAGATAGTTTCGAGACAATCCAAACTTGCATCGCAATAATTCGAGGGCATCCTCAAAACTCAGCCAGGACATGAGCTGATATGAAGTGACCAGATGAAAAGCGCAGGCCCCGAAACGATTCAAGGCTTCCTTGAAGTCGATGTCCATGAAGGTGACGGTTCATTGTCCGGCACTAGCCGTTTTGGCATGCTCCACCAAATCCGCATTGAGGTCTATGCCATAAATATTCACACGCCGGAAACTCACGATACATCCAATAAACATTGGCCCAAGTTCCAGTACCGATGTCCAATATCTTCAATTCGGTTTACCGGTCAATCCGGGTGACTTCTCTGATGAATCGCAGGGCTTGCATGGTGCTGTCATATGTTCGACCATCTGTCGTATATGATAATCCAGTTCTCTCTCCGTAAGTTTCATCCACCCCATTTCGTTTACCTTTGCTGTGGAGGTTCGGTCAGTTCAGCCGTTTAAACCCCGAATGCGCCACGGGACCTTTCAGCCGGCTCTCGATATCTCCCTGGTCAGC